>JAFQMB010000191.1 GCA_017421095.1 Oscillospiraceae bacterium | reverse complement strand
TCTCTCAGGCCGAAGCGCTGGATGCCATGGGTGTTCAGATCGATGTGGTTCTGGATATTGAGGTGGCAGACGAGGTAATCGCCGGCCGACTCACGGGAAGACGGGTCTGTGAAGGGTGTGGAAGCAGTTACCATCTGCAACACAAAAAGCCTGCTGTGGAAGGCGTGTGCGATCGCTGCGGCGGTAAGCTGATCCAGCGGAAGGACGATGCACCGGAAACGGTTGCTGATCGCCTTTCTGTCTATCACGTTCAGACCGAACCCTTAAAGGACTATTACGCCGGTAAGGGCATCCTGAAAATCGTGGATGTTCCCGAAACTGCCAGCGTGGAAGAAACCGGTCGGTTGGTGTTGACCACCCTGGGGGTTCAGGCATGATCGTTTTGAAGACGGCAGAAGATTTCAAAGGGATGCGCGCGGCGGGAATCATCGCTGCGAAGGCACTGGAGTTGGGCGGTTCGCTGGTCAGGCCCGGCATCTCGACCCTTGAAATCGACCGGCAGATACAAAAGTATATCGAAGCTCAGGGGGCTTCTGCTCCCTGCCTCGGATATCACGGTTTCCCTTGCGCGACCTGCATTTCGGTCAACAACGCGGTGATCCATGGCATCCCCTCTGCTAAGCAGCTGCTCAAAGAGGGCGATATTGTGGATATCGATGTGGTGGTTCTTTATAAGGGCTATCACGGCGACACCGCGGCCACCTTCCCCTGCGGAAAGGTGAGCGAAGAGGCCGAGCGGCTGATGCGAGTCACAAGAGAAGCGAGAGATCTGGGAATCCTTCAGGCAAAGGCCGGAAACCGGGTGGGTGATATTGCCCATGCGATTCAGGCACATTGTGAAGCAGCCGGCTTCTCGATGGTCCGGGAATACACCGGGCATGGAGTGGGCTTCGAAATGCACGAAGATCCTTCGATTCCGAACTACGGTCCCGCCGGAAGAGGTATGCGCCTTGTGGCCGGGATGACAGTGGCAATCGAACCGATGGTCAACCTGGGTGGAAAAGAAATTCGTCTTTTGTCAGACGGTTGGACCGCTGTGACCAAAGACGGCAGCCTTTCGGCCCATTTCGAACATTCTGTGGGGATTACCGATTCCGATCCGGTGATCTTCACCGCCGTTTGAACAACAGGGGGGTTGGATTCATAATGCTGATGAAAGTCGGACAAATTGTGAAATCCACATCCGGCCGAGACCAGGGCCGGTTCTATGTGATCTTATCCGAAGAAAACGGATGGTTCTATTTGGCAGACGGCAAGCTGCATAAGCAGGCCGCCCCCAAGAAAAAGAATCCGAAGCACCTTGCGCCTACGGCAAGGATGGTCGCTGTTGATCAAACGACAACCGACAAAGCACTGCGCAAAATGCTTGCAGCATATCAAAACGGCGCAGAAACTCCCAACTCTTGGGAAGGAGGAGAACAGCATGTCTAAAGACGATGTGATCGAAGTTGAAGGCGTAGTTTATGAGGCTCTGCCCAACGCAATGTTTCGTGTGGAACTTCAAAACGGGCACAAAATTCTGGCCCACATCTCCGGCAAGCTGCGGATGAATTATATCAAGATCCTGCCCGGAGATAAAGTAACGGTCGAAATGAGTCCTTACGACCTGACCAAGGGAAGAATCACCTGGCGCTCCAAATAAGCGCCCTATCCGAAAGACCTATAAGGAGGTATTTCAAATGAAAGTCAGACCTTCCGTCAAGCCGATGTGCGAAAATTGCAAGGTCATCAAACGGCACGGTAAAGTGATGGTCATTTGCAAGAACCCCAAGCACAAACAGAGACAGGGCTAATCAGAACCCGAAATCATGGAGGTGTATTGAAACATGGCACGTATTGCTGGTGTTGACTTGCCCAGAGAAAAGCGGGTCCAGATTGGCCTGACTTATATCTATGGCATCGGCCGTACCACGGCCGACAAGATCCTTTCCGAAACCGGCGTCAATCCTGACATCCGTGTTAAGGATCTGAGTGAAGATGATGTGGCCAAACTGCGTGATTATATCGACAAGAACTTGCAGGTGGAGGGTGACCTCCGTCGTGTTGTTGCGATGGACATCAAGCGTTTGGTTGAAATCGGCTGCTATCGCGGCACCCGTCATAAGAAGGGCCTGCCCGTTCGCGGTCAGAGAACCAAAACCAACGCCCGTACCCGCAAAGGTCCCGCCAAGACCATTGCCAATAAGAAGAAATAAGGGAGGGTAACAGGATTATGGCAATTGCAAAGAAAGCCACCGCGACCCGTCGTCGCCGTGAGCGTAAAAACGTTGAAAAGGGTGCCGCCCACATTCAGGCCACCTTCAACAATACCATCGTCACCCTCACCGATACCGAGGGCAATGTGCTGAGCTGGTCCTCTTCCGGCGCTCTTGGCTTCAAGGGCTCCCGTAAGTCTACCCCGTTTGCGGCACAGAGTGCTGCCGAGACCGCAGCCAAAGGCGCTATGGAGCACGGCCTGAAGACCGTCGAAGTCTTCGTGAAGGGCCCCGGCCAGGGTCGTGAAGCTGCCATCCGCGCCCTGCAGGTTGCCGGCTTGGAAGTCACTATGATTAAGGACGTGACCCCCATTCCCCACAATGGCTGCCGTCCCCCCAAAAGAAGAAGAATCTGAATCTCAAACGGAGGTGCAAACAAATGGCTAGATATACAGGTCCCGTCTGTAAGCTCTGCCGTCGTGAGGGCCAGAAGCTGTTCCTCAAGGGCGACCGTTGCTACACTGGGAAGTGCGCTCTGGAAAACAGAGCCTTTGCCCCCGGCCAGCATGGCCAGGGCCGCAAAAAGTCTTCTGAATATGCATTGCAGCTGCGTGCGAAGCAGAAGACCAAACGTTTCTATGGCATGCAGGAGAAGCAGTTCTCCCATTATTTTGACCTGGCTGAAGCCAAGCAGGGTATGACCGGTGAAAACCTGCTCATCATCCTGGAGTCCCGTTTGGACAACGTGGTCTACAGAGCCGGCTTTGCCAATTCTCGCCGTCAGGCCAGACAGTTCGTTCTGCACGGACATTTCGCCGTTAACGGCAAGAAGGTCAACATTCCTTCTTATCAGCTGAAGGCCGGTGACGTGATCACCGTCCGCAGCAAAAACCAGGCGCTGAAAGACCTGATCGCTGCTAACGAAAAGCAGACTGTCACTCCCTGGCTCTCTGCCGATCACAGCAAATACGAAATCAACGTGACCCGGATGCCTTCCAGAGAAGAAGTCGATGTGGACGTGGAAGAACATCTGATCGTCGAGTTGTATTCGAAATAAGCGATTTGACAGGCTAAAACCCAAGAGAGGGAAAGCGTGTTTGCTTACTTTTGCTCAGATTAGGAGGGTTCAGAATGTCAGATACCATCAAAGTCGAGGCAGCTGTTCAGAGTGTTGCTTCGATCAATGCAACCATGCAGATCAACAAACCGATTGTCACCATGGTGGAAGAAGAAAACGTTCCCAACTGCTGCAGTTTTGTGGTGGAACCTTTGGAACGGGGCTATGGGATCACCCTGGGCAACAGCCTGCGGCGGATCCTGCTCTCTTCCCTGCCCGGCGTTGCCGTGAACAGCGTGAAGATCGACGGTGTGCTGCATGAATTTACCACCATCCCCGGTGTTACCGAGGAGGTTACGGAAATCGTCTTGAACCTGAAAGGCCTGACCGCGAAAATGCACGGTGAAGGCCCGAAGGTCGTCTATATTCAGGCGGAAGGCGAATGTGAGATCAAGGCGGGAGATATTAAGACCGATTCTGAGGTCGAAATTCTCAACCCTGAAATGCACATTGCCACCCTGGGCAAAGATGCCAAGCTCAATATGGAGATCACCTTGGATCGCGGCAGAGGCTATGTTCCTGCTGAGCGCAACAAGAAGATCAATGAGTATCCCATCGGCGTGATCGCGGTGGACAGCATCTACACCCCGGTGCTCAATGTGAATTATAAGGTTGAAAATACCCGTGTGGGTCAGGTCACCGACTATGACAAATTGACCCTGCAGCTGACCACCGATGGGACCATCACTGCAAAAGAGGCGGTCTCTCTGGCAGCCAAGATTCTCAACGATCATCTCAAACTGTTTGTGGATCTTTCTGAAGAATTCGGCCGCACCGACATCATCGTCGATCCGGATCCGGATAACTGCAAGCAGATCTTTGATATGACCATCGAAGAACTTGAACTTTCTGTTCGCAGCTTCAACTGTCTGAAGCGAGCCGGCATCAACACCGTGGGCGATCTGTCCAAGAAGACCCTGGATGAGATGTTGAAGGTCCGGAACCTGGGGAAAAAGAGCTTGGAAGAAATCATCAACAAGTTGGATTCTCTTGGCCTGGCTTTTGCCAAGGAAGAGGATTGAGATCCCAAGCAAATCCCCTGTGAACCGGGCCGGCAAAAGCCGAAGTCCGGAGATAATGCCGATAAAGGAGTGAAATGAACCATGCCGGGAACTAGAAAACTGGGAAGAACCAGTGATAGCCGCAAGGCCATGCTGCGCGCCATGGTCACTTATCTCTTGGAGAGCGGACAGATCCAAACGACTGTCACCCGTGCCAAGGAAGTGCGGAATATGACCGAGAAAATGATCACTCTGGGCAAGGAAAACACTTTGCATGCAAAGCGTCAGATCCTGGCCTATGTGACCAAAGAAGATGTCGCCAAGAAGGTGACCGATGTGATTGCCCCCAAGTATGCCGACAAAAACGGCGGTTATACTCGCATCATCAAGATCGGTCCCAGACGCGGCGATGCTGCCGAAATGGCCATCATCGAGTTGGTCTGATTTTGATCGTTTCAAAACCACCCACCTTTCGTGGGTGGTTTTTCTTTTTGCCGCCTTGTAAACACAAAAAAAGTGTGTTATGATTTTGGATAGAAGGATCATTTTTGCCGCAAAATGAGCCTGAAGAGGAGAGGATACAAAATGACGCCGGAAGAACGCAAAGAGTTGGTTTTGTTCTATCTTGGGAAAACAGTGACGATTGAAATCGACAGACCCATTGGCTTTTTGCATCAAAAGGAGTCCTATACCCTCACCTATCCCATCAACTACGGTTATCTTCCCGGGGTTTTGGGGGGCGACGGCGAAGAACTGGATGTCTATCTCCTGGGAGTGGACAGGCCGGTGGAGCGATACACCGCCCGTATCATCGGAGTGGTTTATCGGGAAAACGATGTGGAAGACAAATTGATTGCCGCCCCGGAGGGGGTCTGGTTTGACAAAGAATCGGTCAGCAAACAGATTCACTTTCAAGAGCAGTATTACAAAACCCGGGTGGAGGTCATCGAGCGATGACAAACCCCTGCTGCGAAAGAAACCAAAAGAGATGAGAGGATAGAGAAAATGGGGAAAGAGACGATTGTTTTTCTGGTGCGCCATTGTCAAGGAGAAGGGAACGTTGACGGCAGATTATACGGCCGCACCGATCATCAGGTGACCGAGGAAGGACGAAAGCAGTTGGAGGTTTTCGCCAAACTGATGGCCCCCGTTCCTTTGGATGCGGTATACACCAGTCCCCTTGCCCGGGCAAAGGCCACCGCGGAAGCAGGAAATTTGTATCATGGGGCTCCGCTGTTTTTGGATGAGGGGTTGATCGAGGCGGATTTCGGCGAATTGGACGGGCAGGTTTTTGAAGAGTTTGCTCGGCGCTTTCCCGAGGTGATGGCCGCCTGGCGGGATACCCCGTGGGATGTCCAATATCCCGGCGGCGAATCCACACAAGAGATCCGCAAAAGAACCAAAGAGTCCTTTTGGCGGTGTGTAAACCAAAATCGGGGAAAAGTGCTTTTGCTGGCCAGCCACGGCAGCGCCCTGCGGGCGCTGATGTCGGAATTGAGCGATCTTGGCGTGGAAGAGGGAACCAAACAGGCCCCCCGACTGCGTAACACTGCCCTTTCCTGTTATGCGGTGAGTGATGATGATCAGATCACCGCCATTTTCCTGGGAAAAGAGGATCATCTGGAGCCGGAAAAGGCCGAGGCCCTTTTGAACGGCCTTTTGGACGAGGAGATTCTCGCGATCACAAAAAGAATCCAGGAGCGATGAACAACAAAAAACCTGCCGATCTTCCCTCAAAAAGGGCGTCGGCAGGTATTTTTTGTAACAGAGATATACAATTTGTTTATAGTTCAACGAAAACAACAAAGAGTTTATTTCGAATAGAGGTCACAGAAGGAAATGGGATCGGTTTCTTTGATATATGCCTCTTCTGCCGGAATCCAACGGGAACAAAAGACATCGAAACGGTCGGGGTTGCGGGCCAAAAGCCTCGCCTGCTGTTTGTCGGAAGCGATGTCCAAAAAGATCGAACAGGAAAGAAAGGGCCGCAGGATGGGATGGGTAGAATAGGCTCCTTCCAAGATCAGCAGATGGGGAGAGGGGATTTTCTCTTCCCGGAGGAAACGGTTTTTGTGGGGATCAAAGGGTCGGGAAAGGAAAAAGGGAGTTTCCAAAAAGGGCAAAAGCAGTTCCTCTTTCAAACGAAGAAAATCCATATGCCCGGCAACGGATTCGGTGCGGCGATCAAAAGGCAGGGTATAATCATCGGTGTGGGCCACAAAAACCCTCTGTCCCGATGCGGTCACCTCTTCCATCAAACGGTGGGCCAGGGTGGTTTTTCCTGCGCCGCAGCGGCCGTCAATGGCCAAAATCTGCCGATCCCTTTTGGATTTTTCAAGGAGCAAACGAATGGCTTCAATCATAAAAAACATCTCCTCATCTATGAAAGAGAAAACAGGAAGGGTTGCCCCTTCCTGTTTGGTGGATCATCGAATATGCCTTTTTGCCAGCAACACCAAAGGCGGGATCAAAAGGATCTGCAAAAGAAGCCCGGGCCAGGGGGTGACAAAGGCGGCGGTCAAAAAGAGCGAAAGGGTGTATTCCTTGGCCAGAATCCCGAAGAAAAGGGTGTTGACCAATCCCAAGACCGCCCGGCCGCCCAAAAGAGAAAGTCCCAAAGAGAGATAGGTAAAAGGCAGTTTTTTGGGGAAAAGAGCATAGAAAAAGCCGGCAAGGAACCCATAAGAAGCCAATTCCAAAGCCATGGAACAGGCGGTGGGAAACAAAACAGGCATCCCCAAAAGCAAACTGCGAAACAATGGGGCGATCAAACCAACCGCCAATCCCCAAAAGGGACCGCAAAAAAAGCCGCAAAGCAAAACAGGAAGATGCATCAGGCAAAAAAGATTGCCCAGCTGAGGGTTGCCCGCCGTCAAAAAGGGAAGGAGAAAGGCAAGGGTTAAAAAGAGGGCGGAAAGCACCAGTTTTTGAGTTTTTCTTCCGACCAGGGCAGAATCAGTCATGTTTCCAAACTCCTCCGCAGCGCAAAAGTTCCTGTTTGATGTCCCAAAGCTTTTGAGAAAGGTCCACATAATAGGTGTGGGGGTTTTCAAACCGGCGCACCTCATCCCACAAACTGTCCACTTCCGAGCGGCAATCGTTCTGCAGCGTTTTGATGTCCGGTGTTTCATAAACACATTCGCCCTGTGCAAAAATGGGAACCAGCAGTTCTCTTGCGGTGAAATCGGTCAAAACGCGCCGCTTCCAGATGTGTTCGGGGTCAAAGATTTCAAGAGGCTGGGATTCGTCGATGACCTCATCGTGGACACACAAAAGATCGGCGATGGCCTTGCCCTCTTCATAAAGACGATAGACCTTTTTGAAATGCGGGTTGGTGATCTTGCCTACGTTTTCGCTGATCTTAATTTTGGGGATGATGCTGCCCGATTCATTTTCTACCGCACAGAGTTTATAAACCCCGCCAAACACCGGGTCACTTTTGGCGGTGATCAGCCGTTCGCCCACCCCAAAGGAATCGATCCTGGCGCCCTGGCGCAGAAGATCTTTGATGATGAATTCATCCAAAGAGTTGGAAACCACGATTTTGCAGTCGGGATAACCGGCTTCGTCCAGCATTTTTCTGGCCTTTTTGGAAAGATAGGTGATGTCGCCCGAATCCAACCGGATGCCAACCGGCCGCTTGCCCATGGGGGCGAGAATCTCGTTGAAGGCGCGGATGGCATTGGGAATGCCGCTTTTGGTCACATTATAGGTGTCTACCAACAGGGTGACGGAATCGGGATAGGTGCGGCAATAGGCGGCAAAGGCCTCATATTCCGAATCAAACATCTGCACCCAGGAATGGGCCATGGTGCCGACAGCAGGAACGCCGTAAAGTCGGTCGGTGAGGGTGCAGGCGGTGGCAGAACAGCCTCCGATATAAGCAGCTCTGGCCCCCATAATCGCCCCGGCGGTGCCCTGAGCTCTTCTGGAACCGAATTCCATCACTGCTCTGCCTTCCGAGGCTCTGACAATTCGGTTGGCCTTGGTGGCGATCAGCGACTGGTGGTTGAAACTCAAAAGCACAAAGGTTTCGATCAGCTGGGCTTCGATGGCGTTGCCCCGGATGATCATAACAGGTTCCTTGGGAAAAATTGGTGTCCCCTCCGGAACGGCCCAAATATCGCCGGTAAAGCGGAAGTGTTTCAAATAATCGAGAAATTCTTCCGAAAACATCCCTTTTGACCGTAAAAAGGCCAGGTCTTCTTCGGAAAAATGCAGGTTTTTGATATAATCGATCACCTGTTCCAATCCGGCGAAAATGGCAAAACCACCGCCGTCAGGCACTTTGCGGAAAAAGACATCGAAATAAGAAACGGTATCCTTCTTTCCTTCGTTGAAATAGCCCTGCGCCATGGTCAGCTCATAAAAGTCGCAAAGCAAAGTGAAATTGGGTGTCAAGTTGTTCCCCTCCCAAACCAAAGGATTTGTGGATATTATAGTCCTTTTGGGCAGAAAATGCAATCAGCAGGGGGCAGAAAAACGGTCGATAGCGGAAAAAACATCCAAAAAAGAAGAAAAGGCGAAAAAGATGAAAAAGAGAATGTGAAGAGGATATGAATTTCCCCCAAGAGGGCTTTGCAAACCACCCCCTTTCGTGTTATAATGCCTATAAGTCTGTCCGAAGAAACTCCAACAGACCGAAAGGAAGGCGCTTTCTATGATTGAAGTGTCCCATGTAACAAAAAAATACGGGAATATCGTGGCAGTGGACGATCTCAGTTTCTCGGTGAAGAGCGGCGAGATCCTCGGCTTCCTGGGCCCCAACGGCGCAGGGAAATCCACCACCATGAATATGCTCACCGGCTATATTTCTTCCACCGCAGGCAGTCTGACCATCGGCGGCATCGACATTCTGGAAGATCCGGTGCAGGCGAAAAAGCTTATCGGCTATCTGCCGGAACATCCGCCCCTTTATCCGGATATGACGGTGCAGGAATATTTGTATTTTATGTATTCCCTCAAAGGAGTTCGCATCCCAAGGGAGCCTCATATTACCGAAATCTGTGAACTCTGCCGCATCAAAGATGTGTATAAGCGATTGATCCGCAACCTTTCCAAGGGGTATAAACAGCGTGTGGGGATTGCACAGGCCCTTTTGGGCAATCCGCCGGTTTTGATTCTGGACGAGCCCACCGTGGGCCTGGATCCCAGCCAGATTATCGAAATCCGCAGCCTGATCAAAGCCCTGGGCAAACACCACACCGTCATTCTTTCCTCCCATATCCTCAGCGAGGTGCAGGCGGTCTGCGAACGGATCATTGTGATCAACAAGGGCAAACTGATTGCCGACGGCAGCCCCGAAAGTCTTTCCCGTTCCATCTCGAAGGACCATCGGCTGCTTGTGCGGATCAAAGGCGCCCAAAAGGATGTCAACTCGGCTCTTTCTTCCATCCCGGGGGTCAAGGCCATCAAATGTCTGGGTGTCAAGGAACCGGGCACGGTGGATTTCACCCTCGATCCCGAAGAGGGAACCGATATCCGTCCCTTGGTGTTTGAACGGCTCGTT
Source organism: Oscillospiraceae bacterium (assembly GCA_017421095.1). GTDB lineage: Bacteria > Bacillota > Clostridia > Oscillospirales > Ruminococcaceae > RGIG1943. The sequence continues at coordinate 5,425 of JAFQMB010000191.1, read as the reverse complement.
TCCCGTAAACTGCCCGTCTATGGAATGCGCAGTTTGGAAATGAGTCTGGAAGATCTCTTCATCCGTCTGACCGGCGGTGATGATTCGGTGATCGAAGATCTGAAGAAAGGAGGAAAAAGCTGATGCTCACCATCTATAAGCGCGAACTGTCTGCCTATTTCAAATCGCTGACCGGATTTGTTTATCTGGCGGTGTTTTATGCCCTTTCCGGGTTGGCCATGCTGCTCTTTTTGGTCTATTATCAGGCGGTGGCCTCTCAGCCCTATTCCTATTCCTCTCTGCCTGATTTTTCCATGGTCTTCCAATATCTGTTTTTCATTCTGGTGCTTCTGGTGCCCATCCTGACCATGCGTCTGATGAGTGAAGATAAACGCCAAAAAACCGACCAGGCGCTGCTCACCGCCCCCATCCGGCTCTTCTCTTTGGTGGCCGGCAAATTCCTGGCGGCATACACCATCTTTGTTTTGGGAATGGCTTCCACCTTCCTGCAGGCGTTGGTAGTCAGCAGTTTTTCCTCTGATTTTGACTGGCTGAGCACCAGCGGCAACTTTGTTGCCATTTTGCTTCTCGGCGGCGCTGTGATCGCCATGGGGCTTTTCCTCTCTTCCTTGACCGAAAGCCAGGTGATTGCCGCGGTGGTCACCTATGCGGCGGTTTTGGTCTGCATCCTGCTGGATGCGGTGGCCGCCTTCTGCCCCGAATGGCTGGCAACCATCCTCAATGCCATTTCCCTGCAAAAATATTTCAATCAATTTACCCTGGGCACCTTCCAGCTCACCGGCGTCCTCTTCTATCTCAGCTTTATGGGCGTCTTCCTCTTCTTGACGGTGAAGGTGTTGGAGAAACGGAGGTGGAGCTGATGAACAATCATCCCGTTGCACAAGCGGCAGAAGAAAAGGTTTCCGCTGCCAAAAAGCTCCATCAGCATAAGCGGGCAAAATACACCAGCTATCTGGCTGTTTCGGTGGCGGTGGTAATGCTGTTGGTTGTGGGCTTGAATGTGGTAGTGGGTCTGTTGGCAGACCGCTATCATCTGGAACTGGATTTCACCGCAGATTCTCTTTTCTCTTTATCAAAAGAGAGTGAGGAGTATGTGAAGGATGTGAACATTCCGGTCACCGTCTATATGCTCAACAGCCGCTCGGTTTGGGAAGAGAGTGCCAATTCCGCCCAGATTTTGAGTATGGTGCGCAGTTATGCGGCCATCAACGATCAAATCAAGGTGGAATTTGTGGATCTGGATGAAAACCCCACCTTCCAAAACAACTATCCCAAGCTGGAACTGGTGGCCTATGACGTGATCTTCGAAACCGAATATCGCTATACCAAGGTCAGCCAGAGCAGTCTGGTCAACTATTTTGACTATGAAAATTATTATTACAACAACGGGGCCATTTCCTATTCTTCCGATGCGGAAAACCTTTTAACCGGCGCGCTGGTCACCGTTTGCAACAAAACCCAGCCCATCGCCTATTATCTCACCGGCAACGGCCAGAACGAGGAAAAGGATGCTCCGTTGATCGAGCTTCTGACCATGAACAGTTATGCGGTGGAAACGGTCAATCTGGTCACCGGCGAAATCCCCACTCTGAACAAAGAAGATCAGAGTGTGGACTTTTTGGTCATCTCTGCCCCCACGGTGGATTTCACTGATGCGCAGCTGCAAAAGATCGATGCGTTTCTCCGCAACAACGGGGAATACGGCAAACATCTGGTCTATTTCGGCAGTTATTCCACCCCTGATCTGCCCAACCTGTATGCCTATCTGGCCGAATGGGGCATTCAGGTGAACACAAACTTTATGATGGAAGGCGACACCGCCTATGTGGATACCAGCAGCGGTGTCAGTCTGCTCCTTTATAATGGCGAGGATGAAACCGCCAAAAAGATTTCGGGGGATCTGGAAAGCAAAATGCGGATGCTCGGAACCTGGCCCTCCCAGTTTGTTGCCCCCCTTTGGAGCGAAAAGGAATACATCACCACCCATCCGCTGACCAAATTCTCTTCGGGCGTCCTTTATACCTGGGATGAATCGGGAGAGGCAAAAGAGGCAGCGGAACAGCCCAAGGTTGGTTATGCTGCCGTGTTGGCCGAAAAGGTGTTTTATGATTCCCAGGGCTATGAAAAGCCGGCATCCAATGTGTTGGTTTTCGGTTCTGCGGTCCAGGAATCCAATCTGCTTTCCGCCACCACCTTCGCCAACGAAGAATATATCGTCAATGCATTCAACACGCTGATCAACAAGGAAGAAACGGTGCACATTTCCACCAAAACCGTTTCGAAAAATGAAATCACCATGACCGGCTCCACCCTTTATGTGATCATCGGCATTTTTGCGGTGGCCCTGCCTGTGGCGATGTTGCTCGCCGGTCTGATGATCTGGCTGCGGAGGAGAAAACTGTGATCGATCCCAAAGAAAAAAACAGCCTTTCGCCGGAAAAAGAGGAACAAACCTCCACCATTTTCAGCAACAGCAGTGTGCAGGTGGCAAAAAAATCCTCTCCGGGAAAGAAAAAGGCGCTCAAACTTTTGGCTGCCGGCCTGGCCCTTTTGATTTTGGCCGGAACCGCCGCTGTTTTGGTGATCACCGCCCCTGAGCCGGAGCCCACTTCCGAGGTCAGCAGCGATGAAACCATCACTTTTTATGAAAAAGATCGAACCAATATCAAAGAGGTCGTGGTCACCCATCGGGAGCAGGAGAGTTTCACCATTTATCAAAAACCTGCCGGCGGATTTACCATCGAAAGCTTGAAGGAATTTGATGCCCAGACCAACCGCTATACCGGCCTGACCAATGCGCTGGCCAAGCTGAGCGCCAGAAAACTGGTCACCGAAAACCCCACCAATTTGGGGGACTACGGTTTGGCCGATCCGGCAACCACCCTGAAGGTGACTTTTGATGACGGCAGCGGTTATACCCTGCTCATCGGCAATCTTTCTTCCACCGTCAGCGACGGCTATTTTATGAAGTTTGCAGATCAGGACGCCATTTATATCAGTTCCACCGCCATCCACACCAATGCCTGTCATCCCATCGAGGATTACGTGTCTACCACCATCATCCCCGCCTATGATGATGGCAGCGGCAGCGAAAATTCCGATGTCAGCAGTGTGGAATATCTGAATATCACTTTGGGCGGCAGTAAGAGAAGGGATCCCATTGTGATCACCCCCACCCCTGAGAAGGAAACAGAAAACAACATCCTGGCATCGGTCTATAAAATCACCTCTCCCAAAGAGGCCTATGTCAACAGCGACGTTCTGACCAAATTGACCGATAATATCTTTTCGATTTATGCCACCGGCATTGCCTATCTGCATCCCACCGACGCCCAGTTGGCGGAATGCGGGCTGGATAACCCCACCTCCACCCTTTCGGTGAAATATAAAGGGGGCAGCCATAAAATTCTGGTGGGCAAGACCTTTGGGGAAAGCTGCTATGTCATGCGTGAGGGTGTGGATCTGATCTATGTGGCCGCCACCTCCTCCTTTGTCTGGCTGGATTATCAGCTGGAACAGCTGCACACTCCCTTCCTCTATGCCATGTTCATTTCGGATCTGGATCGCTTGAAGATCACAAAGGATGACCGTGTTTGGGATTTCAAACTCCAGCACGATTATTATGTGGACGAAAACGACAGAGAACAGGATGACATCACCGTCACCGAAAGCGGCAAGGCGGTGGATGTGGAACTCTTCAAGGATTTCTATCAGGTGTTGATCACCCAACGGGCAGACGAACTGGCCGGCGAGGTGATCCAAAAAGAGCCGGTGCTGGAATTGCAACTCACCCCCATTGACACCAAAAAGGATCCCATCCATGTGCGCTTCCTGGTGACCGGTGCCAGAACAAGAGGGGTTGAGGTCAACGGTGTTCTCACCTTCCAGACAACCGCCTCTTATGTGGATAATCTGTTGGAAAATCTGGAAAAACTCATGCGCGGAGAAGAGATTGTGATCGATTCCTGATGCAAAACGGAGAGAAAGCAGGCGCAAAAGCGCCTGCTTTTTTGCATTCCCTTGGAAAAAGAGAAATAAATCTTGCTTTTTGCTGCGCCTTATTTTATGATAGACAAAGAAATTTTTGTCAGGAGGAATGAAGGAAATGGCTTTTGTCTGCCCCGTCTGTGCGCGCCCTCTCTGTTTGGAAGGACGGGTATATCGGTGTGTCGGGGGTCATGCTTTTGATCTGGCGGCCGCGGGATATGTGAATCTCTTTCTCACTCAAACCTCTTCCGCCAAGCGCCATGGGGATGATAAGCGGATGATCCGCGCCCGAAAAGAGTTTTTGGATACCGGGGCCTATGCCTGCCTTTCGGGGCCGCTGGTGGAAAAAAGTCTTGCTCTTTTGCCCGAAAAGGGAACCTTTTTGGATGCCGGCTGCGGTGAAGGGCATTACACCGCGATTTTGGCGGATAAACTGGCCGAAAGCGGAAAAGAGGCAACCCTTCTTGGGGTGGACCTTTCCAAAGAGGCGGTGATCTATGCGGCAAAACGCAAACGAAAAATTGCCTTTGCGGTGGCAAGTGTCTATCATCTGCCCCTGGCAGACGAGAGTGTGGATCTTGTTTGGAACATCTTTTCCCCCTTGGCGGAAGAAGAATATCTCAGAGTGTTGAAGAAAGGCGGTCATCTGTTGCGGGCCTATCCCTTGGAAGAGCATCTGATGGGGCTGAAAGAACAGGTCTATGAACAGGTTTATGAAAACAAACCGGAGGAGAAAGAGTTGGCCGGTCTGCGTCTTATGGAAACAACCGAGATCCGATCCGCTTTGCAGTTGGAAGGGAACGAACAGATCATGGCCCTTTTCTCTATGACGCCGTATTATTATAAAACCTCTGCCTCCGATCAGCAAAAGCTGGCCGGATTGCAACGTTTGAATACCCCCATTGCCTTTGGACTTTCTCTTTATCGAAAAGAGGGGTGAGGCAAATCCGAAAGAAAGAAGGGCTCCTTTTGCAGTTAACCGAGAAAAAACAAATCAGACTGCTCTGCCTGGTTTTTTGCTGCATTTATTTTGTCAGCTATCTCACCCGATATAATTATAGCGCGCTGCTCAACCAGATCATTTTGGAAGGGGCGCTTTCCCGTTCTGCAGCGGCAGCAGTCAGCACCGGTGCTTTTATCACCTATGGAGTGGGCCAGATCGTCTGCGGCTTTCTGGGCGACCGCACCAATCCCGTCCGACTGATCGGGTTGGGGCTTTTGGGCACCACAGTTTGCAATCTTTTGATGTTTTTCCTCTCTTCAGCTGTGACTGTGGCGCTGGTTTGGGGGGCAAACGGGCTGTTTCAGGCCATGCTCTGGCCGCCGCTGGTGCGTTTGGCTGCTGAACTTTTGAGCCCGGAAGATTATACCCGCACCATCGAACGGGTGATCGCCTCCGGCTCGGTGGGCAGCATTTTGATCTATCTGTTGGCGGCGT
>JAFQMB010000190.1 GCA_017421095.1 Oscillospiraceae bacterium | reverse complement strand
GCCCAAACCGCCGTTGCCCAGACCGGCATCGGGTTCCATCTCATAAAGGGCATCCAAAGAGACGCCGAACTCGGAAAGACTTTCCTTCACGGCGTCTTCCATCTGCAGGTTATACAGGTTATTCTTCAAACTTCTGCCCTGCAAAAATTCCATAGAGAAATAATAAACCTTTTTGGCTTCTTTGTTCTCACACTTTTTCAGATAAGACGCTCTGCGCTCCTGAAGAAAATGCAACACAGCAGAACAGGTAGCACCGTAAAACTGCTTGTCGGTTGCCTCTTTGGGGCTGCAGCCGTATTTGCTCAAAAGTTCATATTCGATTCTGCTTTTGAGCTGCGGGGTCATTTCGTGCATCATCAAAACACTCCTTAACGATTCTATAACAGGTACCGTTTTTTCGGCCCATTGTCAAAAAGAAACACCATTCGTATTTTGAACGGTATTGCATCATTATATCACAACATCCTGCAAAAGGCAAACCATATAGCAGAAGAAATTTTGCCTGTTCCCTGGCAAAAAAACATCCACTTTGCACAAAAAAGTCTGCTTTCTTCTGTGCAGAACGCCATTTTCCGCAAAAATAAACGCCACCCCACCGGCAAGCGGCAGGGTGGACATTCCTTCTCTGATGATGCCAAAATGAAATGGCGGTGCAAAATCAAAGAATTTCCAAAACCGTGTAGCCGGCCTCTTCCACCGCTTTTTTGAGCAGGTCGGCCGACACATCACCGGTCACAAAAGCGCTCTTTTCTTCCAGCGAGACGTCCACTTCTTCCACCCCGGTGCAGGCTTCCAACGCCTTTTTCACATGGGCCACACAATGCATACACATCATACCGTCAATTTTCAAGGTCTGTTTCATCTTCTCTTCTCCTTTTTGAATTTCTGTGATTGCTTCTTCTTTTTGGGGTTGTGCTGTTTTCTGTTCTTTGCCAAAGGGCTGATAAAACCGCAGCCGAAGGGCATTGGTGACCACAAAAACCGAACTCATACTCATGGCCAGCGCGCCGAGCATCGGGCTGAGCAGCAGAGAAAAGGCGGGATAAAGCACCCCTGCTGCCACCGGAATACCCACACAGTTATAGAAAAACGCCCAGAACAGATTCTGCTTGATGTTTTTTATGGTGGCTCTGCTCATTTTGATGGCTGCCGGTACGCCCAAAAGATTGCTTCGCATCAGCACCACATCTGCGGAATCGATGGCCACATCGGTTCCGCTGCCAACCGCCATGCCGATATCCGCCCGAACCAGCGCCGGGGCATCGTTGATGCCGTCGCCCACCATAATCACATGGGCGCCCTGTTTCTGCAACGAGGCGACCACCTTTTCTTTTTCCTGGGGCAACACCTCTGAAATCACCCGATCGACACCCACCGATCTTCCGATGGCCTCGGCCGCCGCCTTATGATCCCCGGTGAGCAGAACCACATTCAGCCCCATCTTTTTGAGCCGGGAAATCGCCTCGGCACTTTCCGCTCTGCTTGTATCCTGCAAAGCCAAAAGACCCAGCATCCGATCTTCGGTAAAGAAATACAAAGGGGTTCTTCCCATCTTCGCCTGCTTTTCGCCCGCTTCAAAGATGCTGTGGTCCAAAAAGCCCTCTTCTTCGGCAAATTTGCGGTTTCCGGCAAAGATCATCCCCTGATCCCCTTTGGCTTTCACCCCTCTGCCGGCGATCTGAACAAACTCGCTCACAGAAGCGGGGAAAATTCCCTTTTCTGCCGCGAACTGCAAACTCGCCCGGGCAAGGGGATGCTCGGAGGGAGCTTCCGCGCTGCTTGCCGCCAGTAAAAGTTCCCTTTCGTCTGTTTCCGAAACCACCGCTACCACCTGGGGTGTGCCTTTTGTAACGGTTCCGGTCTTATCCAACACCACCGTGTCGGCTCTTCCGGTTTGTTCCATGGCTTCGGCCGATTTGAACAAAATCCCCATAGAAGCCCCTCTGCCGGTGCCCACCATAATGGCGGTGGGGGTGGCAAGGCCCAGGGCGCAGGGGCAGGAGATGACAAGCACGCTGATGGCGGTGTTCCAGGCGAAGGAAAGGCTTTCGCCAAGCAAAAGCCAGGTGACAAAGGTGATCAGCGCAATCCCCATCACCGCCGGGACAAACCAGAAACTCACCCGATCTGCCAGACGGGCAATGGGGGCTTTGGAGCCGGTTGCCTCTTCCACCAGACGCACAATCTTGGCAAAGGTGGTGTTCTCTCCGGTGTCGGTTGCCTCCATCTCGATGGCGCCGGAAAGGAGTGTGGTGGCGCAGGTCAATCGGTCACCGGGCATTTTATCCACCGGGATGCTTTCACCTGTGATGGCCGATTCATCCACGCTGCCGCTGCCGACGATCACCACCCCGTCTGCCGGGATGCTTTCGCCGGTACGGATCAAAACCCGGTCGCCCACCGCCAGTTCTTCGGCAGGAATCACCGTTTCCTTGCCCTCTTTTATCACCCTTGCAGTTTTGGGGGTCAATTTCAAAAGGCCGGTCACCGCTTCGGTGGTCTTTCCCTTTGCCCGCGCCTCAAAAAATTTCCCCAGATCAATAAGAGTCAAAATCATACCGGCCGATTCGAAATATAAATTGTGAGTCAGATGATAGGCCGCTTCCGTCTCTCCTCTGCCCAGCAAAAAGGCCATTTCAAAGGTCACAAACACCCCGTAAACAACCGCTGCTCCGGAACCGATGGCAATCAGGGTATCCATATTGGGGCCGCCGGAGAAAAGGCTTTTGATGCCGCTTTCATAGGTTTGACGGTTGATGAACAAAACAGGCAGCAACAAAAAAATCTGCACAAGGGCAAAGATCATGGCGTTTTCCTGCCCCAAAAGGATATTCGGCAGGGGCAGATTCATCATGGGGCCCATGGCAACATAGGAAAGAGGGACGGCAAAGATCAGCGAAAGAATCAGCCGCCGAAGTCTTTCTGCCGCCGCATCCTTTGCCGCCTTTGCGGCATCGGTTCTTTCTTCTTTTCCGGAATCGCCCGTTTTTTCTTTTCCCTGCAGCACGGCACCGTATCCCGCCTTTTCCACCGCCAGACAGATGGTCTCTTGGGTCGCCGGATCATCAAAGGTCACATCCATCCGCCCGGTGAGCAGATTGACCTCTGTCTTTTTCACTCCGGCGAGGGAAGAAACCGCCCGTTCCACTCTGGCCGAGCAGGCGGCGCAGGTCATTCCGGTCACGGAAAATCGTTCTTTTTTCAATCAAATCCCTCCTTTTTCAAGAGAGGCGGCGAATAAGATCAACCGCTTCGGCAATCACTCGATCGTTTCCCTTTTTTATTTCTTCTGTCACACAAGTTTCCATATGATTTTGCAGAATCTGACGCCCCAGTGTTTTAAGCGCCTGATCTGCAGCAGCCACCTGAATCAAAATATCGCCGCAATAGCGGTTTTCTTCGATCATCTTCCCGATGCCGCCCAGTTGCCCGACAATTCGGTTGAGCCGGCTCTGCAGATCTTTTTGCAGTTTTTCGTCCCGCGGTGTGGTTTTATATCGACAGCAGTCGCACCCTTCCTTTTTCGGCATATCCGAACCTCCTTTTTTCTTTCTTTGATTTTATACCCCCTGGGGGTATTTGTCAAGAAGCAAAAAAGAAATCCCGTTTCACAAAGAAACGGGATTAGAATTATTTGAAAATTCCAGGCAGTCTTTTATTTTTTCTTCTTGATCCCCTTGACCAAAAGGTATCCAATCCCAAAAAACAAAAAGAGAGCAACAATTCCAACCAAAATAACAAATTCCGGATCTATGCTTGCGATGTTGATTTCAACCCCAAACAACCCAAGAATCAAAGCGCCGATGCCAAAAAGCACAAGCATCAACACAAATTCAAATGCAACATCCAGCAGTTTTTCCTTTATCTTTCGGTTATCCTTTTTCATTCTGAACTTCGCTCCAAACAAACAACGCGTTCACAATGGGCGGTGCATGGAAAAATTCTTAACTTCCATCGCCAAGAGCAAAGGTATCGACCTTGATTCCCTTGCTTCTTAGCAAGCAGATCAACTCTTCCTTCTTTTTTCTTCCCTCTTTTATAAAGCAGTGCAGCTGATATTTTTTTGTTTGCGTCTTAATCAAAATATCAAAAGAGCCAAAACCGTTGTGAACAGAAACATACCACACATCTGTTAGCGGAATTACAACGGGATCTTTTTTGTATAATACCAGTTTATTTTCCGCGATCTCGACTGCAACACCATCTTTTCTGATTGTGTCGGCAAAACAAAAGAGCGAAACAGCAGCAATCATCGAGAAAAGTATAATAAATATGAGAGCGCTATCATCCACCCAAAATATAGACAGGAGAACGATGGCAACCAGGCAAAAAAGGGCACAAGAAAGAAAAATCCAAGCACCGTATTTTGAATAATAGGCCTTAAAATCCTTTGTCATCTTTGTTCTCCTTTCTTTGATCATCTTTTGATCTTCACACAGCGAGTCAGCGTGCAAGACAAACAGATCCGCTCTTTATGCGCTACCTTTTGCTTCCCATAAATTCTTTTCAACCCAACAGTTTTGACATTTTTCTCTCTTGCAATAGCAACCCTGCCATATGTCTTTTTTCGCACCAAGTTCTGCGAGAGGTGTGTTGATGATTGGCAACAAATCGGTTTCAATCATCGTGTGCAGCCAAGAGAGAAACTCTTCTTTTGAAATCAACTGCCAATCGGTCACATCATTTTGCGGAGATACTCTGGTATAAAAGCAGTCCCCATAATTGTTTGTTCCGAACAACCCGATATAGATATTAAAATAGTAGCTATCGCTATACGCAGATTTTTGAGCATTAAAACTAACATAATAGTTTTCGTTTAAAGAATATGTCCAAGTAGAATTTTTCTTTTTAAAGCCAAGCGGCTTTAGCTGGTCAGAGATGATGTTTACAAATCCCTTTCTTTTCTCCTTCGCCAGCAACAACAATTCTTCTTTCGAAACAGCACAATATCTTTGATGATATTCATAGATTGTTTGGGCAACGCGCGCCTCATCTTCCGAAGCGGTAATCTTCTCTTTTTCGCGCAAAGTAATATCCTCGCTTCTCACGCCATAGTTAATCAAAGCCATCTCGTCACCGCTCATACGAGTAAATGCAGTAGAAGAAAACCCATAACAAATTTCAACACCATCGTTACACACAATGTTGACAATAAATGCCACATAGCTGTTTGTTTCTTTGAAAAAATGCAAAGGCAATTCCTTTGCTTCAGAAAAACCGGCAGCAAGCAACAAATCTTTATACTTTTGAATTGATGTCATCTTGGTTACCTTTCCAAACACAAAACGCATTCACAATGGGCGGTGCGGGGGAAAAGATCTGCCACCGCAAAGCGGGTGATTCGATAGCCCCGCTCAGAGAGATAAGCAGCGTCCCTTGCGGCGGTGGCGCTGTTACAAGAGATCATGGCGATTTTTTGAGGTGCCATGGCCAAGACTGCATCCAGGCAGGTTGTGTCACAGCCCTTTCTGGGGGGATCGAGCACCACCGCATCGGGCCGAAGGCCCGATTCTTCCAGCCTTTTGGCCGCAACAGAAGCATCCATACAGAAAAATTCTGCGTTTTCGATGCCGTTTCGGGCAGCATTTTCTTTGGCATTTTGAATGGCCTCGGAGATAATCTCTACGCCGATCACCCGACCGTAGTCTTCTGCCATGGAAAGGCCGATGGTGCCGGCACCGCAATAGAGATCCAACAGCAGTTCCTCTTTTTTCGGTACCAAAAATTCCTTCGCCTTTTTATAAAGTTTTTCCGCCATCACCGGGTTGACCTGATAAAAAGATCGGGGAGAAAGGGAGAAGGTCAAGCCGCAAAGCCGATCTTCCAACACGCCCTTTCCGGCAACGGTGACCAGTTTTTCACCCAAAAGCACATTGTCCTTGCGCCGGTTTTCGCAGAGCACCACCCCGACCACGCCGGGATCAAAATTCATCAGTTCCTTGGCCAAAATTTCCACACCGGGCAAATCCAAACTGGCGGTAATCAGAGTGACGAGCCGTTGATCAGTGGCAAAGCCTGCGCGGATGAAAATATGTCGGATATCACCCTTGCCGGTCTCCCGATCAAAGGGTTTCCATCCGTTTTGGCTGCCGAAGGCAAGAATCTTTTCCAACAGGGGCGCGAAGTTTTCGGGCTGCAGCAGACAGTCAGAAACAGGGATCACCCGATGGCTTCTTTGGGCATAAAAGCCGGCTACCAGTTTTTCCCCCTCTTTGGCAACCGGATAGATGGCCTTGTTGCGGTAACGATCGGGCCGATGGGTGAGCATCTCTTCCGCCTGCAGATCGAGGCCGCCCAGTTTTTTGAAATTCTCTTCGGTGTTTTTACATTTTGCCGCCGCTTCCGCTTCATAAGAAAGGGTTCTGGTGACACAGCCGCCGCATTTGGGAAAAACAGGGCACTCTGCCGCCACCCGATCTTTGGAAGGGGTGATCAACCGAACCAGCCGACCGTAGGCATAGTTTTTGAGCAGTTTGACCACCTGAAATTCGATCTCGTCTCCCACACAGACTGCCGGAACAAAGACCGCGATCCCCTCGGCTCTGGTGACACCCATACCCTCGTGGGTCAAGCCGGTGACCACCCCGATATATCGGCCGTTTTTTTCCATCCCTTTTTCCCTGCCTTTTCGCTTTTCTTCCTGTTTCTTCCTGTTTATGATAGCATTTCCGACCACACTTTGCAACACGAAAGAAATTTTCCGCCACCCGTTGCAAAAAAGGGCCCTTGTGTTATAATGAACAGAGATTTTCGGAAAAGGATGGATGAAAGAATGCAAATTCCTTTTGTTAAAATGGAAGGCTGCGGCAACGATTATATTTATCTTAACGGTTTTGAGCCTGTTGTGGCCGACTTTTTATCTTCTTTAAGCGAAGAGGAATTATCCCGCTGGATCGCCGGGGTTTCCGACCGTCATTTCGGCATCGGCGGCGATGGGGTGATCCTTGCTCTGCCCTGCGAAGGATTTGACGGGCGGATGCGGATGTTTAATGCCGACGGCAGCGAGGGAAAAATGTGCGGCAACGGCATTCGCTGTGTGGCCAAGCTGATTTATGATGCAGGCATCGCCAAAAAAGAGATTCTTCGGTTGATGACAGCGGCCGGAGAACGGCTCATCAAGGTGAGCGCCGAAAACGGAAAGCTTGTGCGGGCAGAGGTGGATATGGGCGCCCCCATTTGGGAAACAAAGAAAATCCCGATGACATTGGATTTGCCCTGTTTTTGTTCTGCCACCTTCCAAATCGGCGAAAAAGAATATGTAGGCACCGCCGTTTCTATGGGAAATCCTCATCTTGTGATCTTTGGTGATGATCCGGATCTTTTGGATCTGCCTGCCATCGGCCCGGATTTTGAGGCCAATCCCCTCTTCCCCGAAAGTGTCAACACCGAATTTGTTCAGTTTCTTTCTCCCACCCACATCAAAATGCGGGTTTGGGAACGGGGCAGCGGCGAAACCCTTGCCTGCGGCACAGGCGCTTCGGCGGTGGCGGCGGCCGCGGTTCGAAACGGCCTTTCTCCCAAGGGCGAAAAGATCACCCTTTCTTTGACCGGCGGCGATCTTTGGATCACGGTGACCGACGATACCGTTTTGATGGAAGGCCCCGCCACCACCGTTTTCACCGGACTGATTGAAACAGACATCTGATTTTATAAGCAAAATTCTTTCGTCAAGGCGCACTCCGCAAAGAAGTGCGCCTTCGTTATTTTTACTGAGACAAAAAACAAGAGAGACGCCCTCTTTCCGAAGCATCTCTCTCGCAAGTTTTTCATTTTTCTTCCTTTTGTTCTTGATGATCCAAAGCATATTTACAGCACTGCAAAACAAGAAGATTGAACGAAATATCATTCTCCGCCGCAGTTTTGTTCAACTGCTCGAAAAGAGACTCTGTAAACCGAATGGTCCGAGAAATATTCGCAGACTTAAATTCTCTATCAATTTTAAACATAATATCAACTCCCACTACAATATTATGCTGAAAAATCACCTCATTTATATAACCGTTTATGGTTGCATTTTTGATAGAAATAACCTATAATACCCCTTTGAAGGGGTGAAAAAATGGAAATATATAAAATATCATTTACTTTACAGAAATAAAAAAGAGAGAGATCGCTTCTTCACGAAGTATCTCTCAGGAATACTTTCTTTTTGGGAAAAATACGAAGATAACCGGCAGCAAAACTATACTATCGGAATTTTTGATCGAATACCAAAACTCTTTCCTTCCACATACAAAAAGAGCCCCCGGCTTTCGCCAAGGGCTCTTTTTCGTTGTCGTTTTATTTATGCCTCTTCGCTCACAATTTCCAGATCCTTGATGGTCTCCAGATAAGCCAGATAGGCTTTGTGATACTTGCCGGACTTGGAGCCGGGATCATAATAATGGACATAAGAGAAGGAAACAAGCCCTTCCCCGATCCGGGCACAGATATCCAGCTGCTTGGTGTATCTTGCCACATCGGCGCTCTTGCCGCCATCGCAGAAATTTTCCACATCAAACCAGAATTCTGCCTGGGGGGCATAGGTTTCCATGGCTTTTTTGGTGTCCAGCCAGATGCCTTCCACCCAATCCAACGGTCTTCCCTGGGTTCCGAAACCGTCCTGCGGGCAGAAGATATCACCCTCTTCAAATTCCACCTTCTGGAAGAAACGGCCCCACATCTCGCCCACCTGATCGCCGGGCAGATTTTCCCAGGCGGAATAATAAGGGCAGACCATCACCGGCAAGCCGGGGGTCAGATCGGAAAGATAGGATCGGGTCATATTGAACATATCCGCCCAGTTTGTCTCCAAAAAGCGAGCCTGTGTCCACATTTCGGGAGTCCAATACCAACCAAAGATCTGATCTTTATAGGTTTCATAATAACGATCTGTAATCTGCTTGGCTACCAGATTGTTCAGATCCGCCTGCTTTTTCCGCCATTCAGGGTTGCCGGCACCGTCCCACCAATCGTCGTCGCAACCCAGACCGATCATCACCTTCATTCCGTTGTTCTTTGCCGCTTCCAACGCGTTGCCCAAACATTCAGTATTCTGCTGGACCGACTCGGTACAGATGGTTTTGTTATCTGCAAGATCGTTTTCAAAGAACATAGAAGAAATACGGCCATCTTTAATCTCAAAGCTGCTCTGAATGATGACAAATTCATAACCAACCTGCTTGAGGGTAGCAAAATAACTATCCCACTTGCTTTTGGTCCAGTTAGCACAGAGCCAGGACTGAATAAAGTCACCCGTGGCCTTGGGGGCAGTCAAATAAGGGTCATCATCCGTCTGCAACGGGACATCGGGATCCACCCCGGCAGAAAAAAGTTCACTGACAGGTTCCCCCACAGAAGACACCTCCTTGGAAGAAATTTCTCCGGAAGAAACCGGAAGACTGTTTTCATTTCCGCCACCGTTGCAGGCAGCAAAAACAACCAACATCAAAAGGCAAAGAATCAAGGCCGTCATTTTTTGAAGCACTTTCATTTGCAATCTCTCCTTCATTTGAGATACCGAGAATCTGTTTTGAGATACCGAGAATCTGTTTTTTCATTTTAACAGTTTTTTTAGCAAATAACAATCCACAAAGCAGAAAATCTTATCTGTTTTCTTTTCCGTTTTTCTCCTTTTCGGTCAAAGAGGTGAGAAGATGCCGATAAAAGGCGGTGGGGTCAGAAAGGAAACGGGCGCAAATCTGCTCTCCCTGCATCTCATCGGGCACCTGAATGCGGCAGGAAAGCAGCGAAGAGGTGCCGTCTTGAATTTCCAGATGGCAAAAGAGCGACTCGCCTTCCTTTTCGATGACTGCGCTTCCCTCCCCTGCTTTTTGCTCTTTGGAAAGAAGTGCCAGGGCGCTTTCGGCGGCAGCATCCCGCAGCGAGCGGGGCAACAAAGTCTGCAATACCGAAGAGGTGCGTTTCCCCTGTTCGGTGATGGCGTAATAAACATCGCCCTCCTCTTCCTCGGCGGTCAGATGACCCGACTCGGTCAGACTTTGCAGTTCATCGCAAAGTTCAAAGAATGAGAGCAGCTGCCAGCGGCGGATGGCCTCAAACAGCTGAGCGGCGGTGCGTTTCTTTTTGGTGGTATGCAGCAGATAACAGATCAAAACCTTCTGCCGGTAGCCCTCGGTGAGGCCCTCTTCCGGCAGTCCTGCCATTCGATTTTCAAACGAGTTCATTGTGTCCGGTTCCTTTCGGGAAAAAGATCGTAAACAGATTATAACAAATTCGAAGCCGCAAACGCAAGATGCCAAGAAAAATCGGTCAAAACTCTTTTCTTTGAGATTCTCCCGTGGTATAATAATCAGGATAATTTTTGCCACAACCCACAGAGGGGAGCGATTGAGACGATGAAATACAGCGATAAAACGCCCAAACGGGTGGTTATCAAAGTGGGAACCAGCACCCTGGCCCACGAAACCGGCAGACTGAATCTGCGGCGGATGGAATCGCTGACCCGCGTCATTTCCGATTTGAAAAACCGTGGATTGGAGATTGTTTTGGTCTCCTCCGGTGCCATTGGGGTGGGTTCCGGCAAACTGGGGCTGCCCTCCCGTCCTTCGGATATGCCCACCAAACAGGCGGTCGCCGCTGTCGGGCAGTGCGAACTGATGTATCGCTATGACAAACTCTTTGAAGAATATAATCACACGGTGGCGCAGGTGCTGCTCACCCGGGATGTAGTGGATGAACAACATCGGAGAGAAAACGTCATCAACACCTTTGAACGGCTTTTCGCCCTGCACGCGCTGCCGATTGTAAATGAAAACGACACCGTTTGTGTGGAAGAGATTGAATCGGGCGGCAGATTCGGAGATAATGATACCCTTTCTGCGCTGGTGAGTGTTTTGACAAAGGCGGATCTTTTGGTCCTTTGCAGCGATATCGACGGTCTTTATGAATCCGACCCCCATCAGAATCCCGATGCCGGAAGATTTTCCTGTGTGGGCGATTTAGAGGCGGTGAAAGGATTGGCAGGGGGAAGCCTTTCTGCCAACGGCACCGGCGGAATGGTAACCAAACTGCAGGCGGCTGAAATTTGTATGGCCGAGGAGATTGATATGGTCATTCTCAACGGCAGCAACCCCGAACTGCTTTATGATTTGTTTGACGGCAAAGAACTGGCCGGCACCCTCTTTCGCAAAGGGGCCGGCAACCGGATGGAATCGAATCACTGATTTCATCCCAAAGATTTTCTCATATAAGGAAGGGATCTTCCATGTCTGATTTACAATTGCTGGGAAAAAAAGCAAAGGCGGCCGCGGTAGAAACCGCCCTCTATTCCGCCGAGAAAAAGAAAAACATTCTGCTTGCCATGGCAAAAATTTTGCGGCAGCAGACAGATAAGATTTTGAAAGCCAACAAAGAAGACCTGGATCGGGCGGTGCAAAATCAAATGGCCCCCTCTCTTCAGGATCGGCTGAAACTGGATGAAAAACGGATCGAATCCATGGCGGTGGCTTTGGAAGAGATTGCCCAGGATACCGACCCTCTTGGCCAAGAGATGGAGCGTATCATCCGGCCCAACGGGCTTTTGATCCGCAAGGTGCGGGTGCCCATCGGGGTAATCGGGGTGATTTATGAAGCCAGACCCAATGTGACCTCGGATGTGGCCGGTCTCTGTTTGAAAGCCGGAAACGCAGTGGTACTACGGGGTGGGAAAGAGGCTTTTTCCTCGAACCAGGCCATCACCGAGTTGCTCCGTCAGGCCCTGCGGGAGGAAGATGCCAACGAGGATTCCGTGCAGCTGGTGACCGATCTTTCCCGTGAAAGCGCTGTTGGGATGATGCAGATGACCGACTATCTGGATCTTCTGATTCCCCGGGGCGGTGCCGGGCTCATTCGCACGGTGGTGCGGGAATCCCGGGTGCCGGTGATCCAAACGGGCGAGGGCAACTGCCACCTTTATGTGGATCGGGCAGCGGATCTTTCTATGGCGGTTTCGATTTTGGAAAACGCCAAGGTCAGCCGTCCTTCGGTCTGCAACGCCTGCGAAAGTTTGTTGGTTCATAAAGAAATTGCCGAAACGTTTCTTCCCAAAGCGGCCGAAATGCTGGCAAAAAACGGCGTTCAGGTCTTTGCCTGTGAACGGGCGCTTCCCTTTTTGCCCCAGGCCGAATTGGCAACAGAATCTGATTTTGCCGCAGAATATCTGGATTTGAAACTTTCGGTGAAGGTGGTGGATTCGTTGGAGGAAGCCGTTTCCCACATTCGCAGATACGGCACCCATCACAGCGAGGCCATCATCACTTCCGATCCCCTTTCTGCCGCAAAATTCCAAAAGGAAGTGGATGCTGCGGCGGTTTATTGGAACGCCTCCACCCGTTTTACCGACGGGGGCGAATTCGGCTTTGGCGGTGAGATCGGCATTTCCACCCAAAAACTCCACGCAAGAGGCCCCATGGGCATTCTTGCCTTGACCTCTTATCAATATCAGATCGACGGCAACGGTCAGATTCGTTGACCCGATGCACCAAGCCAAAAAGGAGGAATGCGTGATGCAAACAGCCCCCAACCGCAAAGAAGAAGCAGAAACCCCAAAAAAGAATTATAAACTGGCCGCCCCCTTGGGACTGGTGGTGCTCTGTCTGGCGCTGGTGGGTGTGATCTCGCTGATCTCTTCCGGTGCCAAACTGCTGGCAAAGCTCAACGATGATTCTGCCCAAAGAGCCGAAATCGTTGCCGCCGTTTCTCTTGTGGTCGGTATGGATCCGGTGCCCTTTGACTCGGTGGAAAATGCGGCCGGCGACTTTGTGATCTCTGCCACCATGTGGCAGGCCATCAACTCCTATTCTGCCCAGGGCGGTGTTTACACCACCAACGAAAGCGGCGAACTGGTGATCCCCAAATCGGATGCTGAAGTGGCCTTCCGTCAGCTCTTCGGCCCCGAACACACCCTGCCTGAACCCACCGGAAGCGGGGTTGGCGAACTTCGATACAGTGCCGAAAACAACTCTTATCTGATGCCCATCAGCGCACTGGTGAGCGTTGCTTCCCCCGAAATTCCGGAAGATGCCAAAATCAAGGAAGAGGACGGTGTTTATACCGTTCCCATCCGTTATGTGACCACCGATGCCAGCAGTTTGAATGTTGGCGGCACCAGCGGAGAGACCACAAGCGCTGCCGATTACAAAACGCTGATCTATCGGCTGGGCAAAAGCGAAAGCGGTTATTATATCATCTCGGTGCAGGAGGATGCGGATTGATCTTCCCCATCCCGCCGACTTTTTGGAAAGGACGGCCTGTTATGGAACCCATTAAATTCTCCCCTCCGGACATTCGGGAGGAAGATATACAGTCTGTTATAGAAGCGATGCGTTCCGGCTGGATCACCACCGGCCCCAAAACCAAGGCATTTGAGCGTGATCTGGCGGATTATTGCGGCGCCAAACGCGCCCTTTGTCTGAACAGCGCCACCGCCGCCCTGGAGCTCTCTTTGCGGCTGCTCGGCATCGGCGAGGGGGACGAGGTGATCACCAGCGCCTACACCTATACCGCCAGCGCCAGCGTGATCTGCCATGTGGGAGCAACCCCGGTTTTGGTAGACACAGAACCAAACCATCCCTTCCCCTCTGCCCGGCGGATTGCCGACGCTGTGACAAAGCGTACCAAAGCGGTAATTTTAGTGGATTTGGCCGGGGTGATGGCCGATTATGACGCACTCTTTGCAGCATTGAAAGAAAAATCTTCCCTCTTTACCCCTGCAAACGAACTGCAAAGAAATATGGGGCGGATTGCGGTGATCGCCGATGCTGCCCATTCCCTCGGCGCTGAAAGCCGGGGCAGAAAAAGCGGCTCTGTTGCCGATCTCACCTGTTTTTCCTTCCACGCGGTGAAGAATCTGACCACCGCCGAAGGGGGCGCGGTGCTCTTTGGGGATCTGGGCGGTCTGCCTGCCGAAGAACATTATCAGAAGATGAACCTCTTCTCGCTCCACGGGCAGAATAAGGATGCGCTGAAAAAGACCCAGGTGGGCAGTTGGGAATATGATATTCTCATGCCCGGATACAAATGCAATATGACCGATATCGCGGCGGCTATGGGCATCACCCAGTTGGCCCGCTATGATAAGATGATGGCAAGACGGCACGAGATTTTTGAACGCTATCAGGCGCTTTTGGCCGACACAAAGGTGGAATTTCTTTCCCAAAAGGGCGAGAATTTTTGCGGTTCCGCCCACCTGGCCATCACCCGGGTGCCGGGGTTGGATGTGCAGGCGCGAAACGAACTGATTATCAAGATGGGCGAAGCAGGAATCCCTTGTAATGTGCATTATAAGCCGCTTCCCCTTCTGACCGCCTATGCAAATCTGGGATTTGTTCCGACAAATTATCCCAACGCCATGGCCTATTATGAAAACGAAATCACTCTGCCGCTGCACACCCTGCTCACCGATGAGCAGGTGACCTTTATCGGCAAAACCTATGCTTCTCTTTTGAAATAAAAAACTCCCTCTGCCCGAAAAGGCAGAGGGGTCATATGCGGGTATGGCGGAATTGGCAGACGCGCCAGACTTAGGATCTGGTACTTCGGTGTGCAGGTTCGACCCCTGTTACCCGCACCAAGAAAAAAGTCTCTTTTGTCTACTGACAAAAGGGACTTTTTTCAATGATATCCGTTCCCTGCGGAACGGGTGATATATCTTCGATATGATATCGCACTGTCGTGCGATGATATATACCTTC
>JAFQMB010000189.1 GCA_017421095.1 Oscillospiraceae bacterium | reverse complement strand
TCTGGCTTTGTATGTGGCCTGTGCGGTGGGTGCAACCGCCGTTTTGCTGCCGGAAAGAGGATTCGATATCAAACAGGATGTGGTGGAAAAGGTGCGCGCAGGCCGCCTGAACGGTCGGAACCACTTCATTGTCATCGTGGCAGAGGGCGTGGGCCATGCCACTGAAGTGAGCAAGCGCATTCAGGAAGAAACCGGGATGGAAACCCGTTTGACCATTTTGGGTCACGTGCAGCGTGGCGGTAGCCCCAACGGACGGGACCGTGTCACCGCCACTGAAATGGGTCACCACGCAGTGGAAGCCCTTTTGGCCGGCAAAACCAATATCGTGGTCGCTTATCGCGATGATGAACTGGTGGACATTGATATTGATGAGGCCCTTTCGATGAAAAAGAGCTATGATCCCTATCGCTATCGGGTTATCAGCGAAATTGCAAGATAACAAAGAAAGTTCCCTCGACCCAAACCGGATCGGGGGAACTTTAAAATCTGTCTGAATTTAGAAAATATCGATTTGTATCCATTGCCGATCCAAACGAAAGGGGAAACAAAATGAAGAACGCCTGCAAAAAAATCCTTGCGCTTGCGCTGATGTCGGTGTTGTTGGTTGTTTTTGCCGCTTGCCAACCCCAAACAAACCCGGAACACTCCTCTCTGCCCGTCAGCGATGGCGAGCAAAGCAGCAGCGAACAGTCCGGCTCCTCTTCACAGGAGGAAGAAAACAGCAGCGAACAGTTGTCTGAAGAGGGGAGCGATGAGAAGACCGAAACATCCTCTTCTGCGCCCGAAACTTCCAAGCCCGAGAGTTCCAAACCCGAAACTTCCAAGCCTGAGAGTTCCAAACCGGTGACCTCCAAGCCGGAAACCTCTAAACCGGCGACATCCAAGCCGGAAACTTCCGAGGTAACATCCACTCTTCCCGATCAGCCTTCCGGTTCCCAGTTGTTTACGCTGGTGAAAGAAGCTTTGCCCTCTGCAGGAAAGGTTTACATTGATGTCGTGGGGCAGATCGGAAGGGATGATTATGCCTCCTGCACCATTCGAGTGGAAGATCCCTCGGGCAATTTTGAAACCATCAACGACACAGAAGCTCAGATTAAAGTGCGGGGCAACTCCACCGCAGATGGAGCGAAAAAGCCTTATAACATCAAATTTTCCAAGAAAACTGAAGTGTTTGGGCTGGGAAAGGCCAAAAAATGGTGCCTCCTTGCCAATATGTTCGATAAAAGCCTCATCCGCAACAAACTGGTCTATGATATGGCCCAGGTGATCGGTGTGCCCTATACCTCCTCTTCCACCTATGTGGATGTTTATCTCAACGGCAAACTGATGGGCTGTTATCAGTTCTGCGAAGCGGTGGGCACCGGCAGCACCCAGGTGGATATCGACACCGACGGGATGGAATTTTTGCTGGAATTTGAGCCCTGGGGCGGATATGAAAACGATTATTTTTTGACCACCAAAAAATGCGGAATCATTCTTGGGTATGAAGATCCCGAAGAACCCACTCTTGCCCAGCGCGTCTGGCTGGAAGATTTCCTTGCTGAGGCCGAAACCGCTTTGCTGGAAGGGGACTATGAAGAGATCTGCCAATATTGGGATGTGGAGTCCATCGTCAATGATTATATCCTTCATGAATATTTCAAGTGTGTGGACGCTACCACCTCTTCTGCCCGTTATTTTGTCAAAGAAGGCAAGATCCACGGCGGCCCTGCCTGGGACTTTGATCTCAGCAGCGGGAACGCAGATAAAGAGTTTTATAAGACCTATTATCCCAACGGAAAATCTTATGAAGGCTGGTGGTGCCGGGGCATCTGGTATCATCTGTTTTTCCGGCTGGATTGGTTTGAGGAAATGGTCAAAGACCGGTTTATGGAATTGCAGCCGGTGATCGAAAACCTCACCGACGACAACAGCTTGGGCAAAAACAGAATCGACGCCTTACAGGAAACCTATGGGGACAGTTTCAAAAGAAACTTTGCCAAAGACGGCGCCGGATGGAAGGTTTATTCGGTGGACAGCCCCTTTGAAGGACCCGTCAGTCTGACCTATGAAGGGCATATCAAAAACCTTCGTCAATGGCTGCGGGATCGCAACGAGTGGATGAAAGAGGCTTGGAAACTGAACGAATAACAACACAAAACAAAAAACTGCCGCAGACTCCGCTTTTGGGGTCTGCGGTTTTCTTTTTGTGTGTATCTTTTGACTTGTTGTTTATTTTTGTGTTCTTTTCAAAAAGCGGTTGACAATTTTCTTTAATGGGCTAAAATGGGGCTGAATTCTCCGACAGACAAAAAGGAGCTGCTAAAATGCCGATAATACATCATAAACCAACCGGATTTTATGAACTTTTCCGCCGCAAAACCGAAGAGGCAAAAGGCAGAAGAGGGATGTTGATTTCTTCGGTTCTTTCCGGAGTAATTAATAATCTGACCGGCGGTGTTTTTTATTCCGGCTTTCTGCTTGGCCACGGAATCGACATCGTCAATATCGGGATTTTGACCTTTATCCCCTATATCGCCACCCTGTTCAGCCTCTTTTCCCCGCTGATTTTGGAACGCTTTTCCAAACGAAAATATATCCTCGCCGCCGGGCGGATGCTTTATTATGTCATCAACATTTTGGGCTTGACCCTGTTGCCCGAACTTGTCAGCGATCCCCAGGCCAGAATCGTGGGATTTGGGATCATTGTGTTTGCGGCCTCGGTCATCAACCATCTCTTCCTTCCGGGATACACCGTCTGGAACCTGAATTTTTTGCCCGAACATCTGCGGGCGGATTATTTCACGATGGTTCCCATGATTACCAACTTCCTTTCGGGCGGGGTGTTGATTTTCTCTTCTGCCATCACCGATCTGTTGGCCGATTCGCCCCATCAGTTGGCCATCATCACCGCCCTGCGTTACCTGGCTCTGGTGATTGCGGTGGCGGATGTGGCTGCGCTGACCTTCCGAAAGGAATATCCTTATGAAAAGGCGTCGGAAAAAACAAGAATCCGGGATTCTTTGGTGCTTCCGGTTCGGCATAAAAAATTTATGCTGACCATGTTTATCACCTTTTTCTACACCTTCACCATCAACATCACCGGTTCGGTGCTCAACACCTGGATGCTGGAAGATGTGGGGGCATCCTATACCTTTATCAACGCCATCAATGCCTCTTTCTTTTTGTTTTTCCTGTTCTTCCGCGGAGTGGCAAAAAATATGATCCGCAAATATGATTGGTTCTATACATTTGTGCTGATTTTGCTGATTCATGCTCCCAGTTATTTCCTTTTCGGTCTGGTAAATCATCAAAATTATCTTTGGCTGATGTTGGGAGTGCGGCTGTTTCAGCATTTTTGCGGGGTGATTACCAATGCGGTCAATTCCAATCTGTTATATATCAATCTGCCCCGGACCGACCGAACCTGTTATATCACCTTCCATACCCTGATCACCAACCTTGCCATGTTCCTTTCTCTCTTTTTCGGCACCTTTTTTGTCAAGTTTGTGGGGGATGCATCCTTCTTTCTCTTTGGCATTGAAATCGGCAGCGTGCAGATGCTTTTGATGCTGACCGGTGTGCTGGAATTGATTTTGGCCGGTTTGGTTGTGGCTTTGATGCCCCGAATCGACCCGGAGGGCAAAAAAAGAATGGAAGAAAGACGGGCAAAATAAAAACAGAAAACCCAAAGCAAAAAACACCTCTGTTTGCAGAGGTGTTTTCCTTTTTGTGATTTTTGCAGCGGTCACTTATCCCTTGCCCAAAAAAGAGGCTCTGACTTTGGGCAGAGAAAAGATGTTTTCCGGCGGTCCGTCAGCCAGCAGTCGGCCCCGTTCCAAAATCAAAACCCGGGGGCAAAGAGCAGAGAGAAAAGAAATATCGTGTTCAATGATCGCAAACTGCACGCCATAGCGGCCTTTAAGCTTTTGCAGCAACAAAATAAACTGTTCTTTTTCCCATTGGTTCATTCCTGCCGCCGGTTCATCCAAAAAAATCAGATCTGCCCCGGTGGCAAGGGCGCGAAGGAGTTCGCAAATCTTTTGACTGCCATAGGGAATCGATAAAACAGACCGATCTCTCTCCTTCCAAAGGCCGGCAAGATGCAGCAGTTCCGATGTTTTCGGCCCCCGTTTGTTGCAGGCAAGATAGGCGGTCTGCAACTGTTCTTTCACCGTTTGATCGGGAAAAAGCTGCAGATTTTGAAAGGTTCTGGCAACACCGGCCCGAACAAAGGAAACCGGATCGCTTGGCATCCTTTGCTCCCGAATGAGGATTTCCCCCTCTGTGGGGTGGGAAAAGCCGGTCAAAAGATCAAAAAGAGAGGTTTTGCCTGCTCCGTTTGCTCCGGCAAAGGCGATATTTTCGCCCTTTTGAAGAGAAAAGGAAATGTTGTCCACTGCCAAAAGACCCCCGAATCTGCGGCTGAGACCGCGGGCTTCCAACAAAATTTCGGAAGATTTTCTTCCAAAAATCATAAGCTCTTCCGCCCCCTTTTGCCCGATTTCAAAGAAAAAAGGAGAAAAATCCCGGCCAAAAGCAGCAACCGAACGCCGGCAAGGGAAGAAAAGGCCACCTCACCCACCGAAAGAAGAAGCGAGGCAAAAAGGCCGCCGATAAGATTGTTTTCTCCCCCCAACACTGCCGAGGCGAGAAGATCACAGCTTCGAAGATAGGCGTTGTCGGCCGGGAGGAGAATTCCGCTGACCGAGGCATAGAAAAAGCCGGCACCGCCGCAGATGGCCGCCATCAGACAAAAGCCTTTCATCCGCACCCGATGCACCGAAACTCCCACTGCAGAAGCCCCAAGAGGCGCATCGTTCACCGCCGAGGCAAAAAGAGAAAAAGAGGAGCCTTTCAAAAAGGCAAGAAGAAGAAAGACAAAAAGGAAAAAGAGAAAAGCGGAAAGGGGCATTGGCTCCCAACAGGCCAGATCACATCCTCTTGCACCTCCGGTAAAGGGCAGGCCTTCCAACACCACCCGAAGGGCTTCGGAAAAACAAAAACTACCCAAAGAAAAAAGGTCCCCTTCCAAGCGGAGAAGAAAACTGCCGACAAGAAGGGCGATGAGGGAAGAAAAAAGAACCGATCCCAAAAAGGCGGAAAAAAGGCTGAAGGGATGAAGATTCCCGTGGCTGATCAAAGCGGCGGTCAACGCCCCGATGCCAAGAAACGAGGCGCTGCAAAGGCAGGCTTCCCGACAGACCGAAAGGAAAAACGAGAGACCAAGGGTTGCCGCGCCAAACAAAAAAACGCGAACCGTAAGGCTGCGGTCGGGGAAAAAGAGCGCAAAGAGCAACAGGGCAGCAAACAGAAGCAGGCGGAGAAAAAGAGAAGACTTTTTTGGCATCCCATCCTCCTCTCAGGCCCTTTGAAGCGGCCGTCTGATGCGGAAAAACAAAAGCCCAAGCAGCAAAAGAAAAACAAAAGCATCCAAAAAGACGGAAGGAAAAAGGCTGGCCAGTAACGTTTCCGCCAACCCGAGAAGCAATCCGCCCAAAAAAGAAGAAAGGGGCGAAGAACCGCCGCCAAGAACCGAGGCGGCAAAAGCCTTGATGCCCAAAAGGGTTCCGATGGCGGGGGTGAGATAAAATTCCTGCCCGTATAAAAAGCCGCAAAGGCCGGCCAAAGCCCCGGAAAAAAGAAAGACAATCTGCCGACAGCGGTTTTCCGAAATGCCGCAGCAAACCGCACCGAAGGGGTCGTCGGCCATGGCCCGAAGACGAAGAAAAAGCGGGCTTTTGGCATAAAGAAGAGAAAGGGGGATCAAAAGCAACGGGGTGAGCCATAAAAAGGCGGAAATGCGAACGCCCCCAAAAGAGAGGGCAAGGGTGTCGGAAAAGGAAACGGGAGTTGCCCCGAATAAAAGCAGCGCCGCTCCTTGGAAAAGAAAGGAGAGCCCGATTCCTGCCAACATGGTGTCAATGGGTTTTGCCCCTTTGATGGGTGCATAGACCAATTTTTCAGACAAAAAAGAAACAAGCCCCCCAAGAAGCGGCGAGAGCAGGAGCAAAAGACCGTTTTTTACACCAAGACGGGAAAGAAAGAGCGAAAGATAACCGCAGAGCATCAAAAGATCCCCGTGGGCATAGTTGAAAAGACGGCAAAGATGATATAAAAACCCGTAACCGATGGCCAAAAGCCCGTAACAGCAGCCAAGGGAAAGAGCCGCAGTCAAAAGAGATAAAAAATTCATGCCGCCTCCTGATAACAGATCGGCTCTCCCTTTTCCAGGGTGATGAGAACCGGTGTTTTGAATGCATCCCCGGCGGAAGAAAAGGTGTATGCTCCCGTCAACCCCACCCGATCGGTCTGCAAGAGGGTTTCATATAAAAGACCATCATCAAATTCATCCGTGCTCCAGACGCGCTCAGGCAAAAGGGAAAGGGCTTCAAAAAGGGTCATGGCCGTGTCATACCCCAGGGCGGCATAGGCGCCAAGGGTCATTTTCCCCTCCCCGGTTTGGATCTCTCTTGCCTCCGGGGCGGTGTGATCGGTGTAAAAAACGGGGATCTCTTCTGCCTTTTTTCCGGCCAGCAACGAAAGGGCCGGATTGCCGAAGCCGTCGCCGGAAAAAACGGGCAAAAGGCAGCCATACTCCGCCATCTGCCGCAAAAAAAGCCCCCCTTTGTCATAAAAAAGCGGCAAAAGAAGCGCCTGGGCGCCGGAATTTTTCAGTCGATGGATCAAAGGGGCGGCCTCTGCGGTGCGCTCGGGGAAGGAAAGTTGGTCGCAAACATTCCCCCCTTGTTTGGAAAAGGCCTCTGTAAAGGCGGCAGAAAGGCTCACCGAATAATCCGAAGCGGGGTCAAACACCACCGCCGCCTGCCGAATGCCCATGGAAAACATCTTATCTGCCAACACCCTGCCCTGGGCTTCGTCGGTGAAGCAAAGGCGGATGATATGGGCCTTTTCCGCCCCAAAGGGGCGAAGAGACTGGGCGGTGGCCCCCGGCGTCAGAAGACAGGTTCCTTTTGTTATTGCTTTTACGGCGGCACGGGTCAGGTGGGAAAGAGAGGGGCCGAGAATGGCCGTCACCCGATTCTTTTCCAACCGCCTGACCGCCTCTGCCGCCAAATCGCTTTTGGAGGCGTTGTCGATGATCAGCAGTTTGATCTTTCGGCCGAAAATTCCGCCGGAAGCGTTATATTGTTCGGCGGCCAGCTGGATACCGGTCAGAGCGTCGTTGCCATAGGGTGCAGAAACACCGGTCAGCGCCAGATTCACTCCCACAAGAATCTCCTGCCTGTTTTCTGCCGCCCTGCAGCCGGGAAGGAGAGAGAAAACCGAACATATCAGCAAAAAGAGGATGATGCGCCTCATAGAAACACCGTCTCGACCCGTTTGGAACAGCAGGCAGGGGAATAAAGAAAAGAGTCCATATGCCCGGCGGTTTGAAAAAACCGGAGGGGAGGAAGATCGTTGTCTTCGGCAAAGAAGCTGTCTACCAACACCAATTTGATCTTCATTTTTTCCGGCAGAATACTTTTGATGTAAACGGTGGCCAACATTCCGGGCTCCACCTCGCCCTTTTTTTCCGCAAGCCCGGTTAAATTGGGGGTCAGTTCGATAAAAACACCGTAATCTTCCTTGCTGCGCACCCTTCCGCAGACAGTGTCTCCCACCGAAAAGCAGGCGGCATTTTCTTCCCAACTGCCAAGGAGTTCCTTCATGGTCAAAAGAAAACGGCCCTTTTCGTCGATCTGCCGCAGAAGAACAAACACATCCTGCCCCTTTTTCAGCCGTTGGGCGGGATGGCTGATCCGCGAGGTGCTGATGCAGTCGATGGGCAAAAGGGCGTGAATGCCGCAGCCGATATCCAAAAAGGCGCCGAAGGGCTCTAAATGGGTCACTCTGGCCGGCAAAATGTCCCCGGGCGTCAAAAGAGAGAGATATTCTGTTTTGCAGCGTTCCTGGGCTTTTCTTCTTGAGCAGATAACTGTGGGGTTCCCAAGGGCATCAAAATCAATCCGTTCCACACAAAAGGCAACATGTTTTCCGGTTCGGGCGATGAGGGCGATATCCCGTAAAAGGCCTTCCCGAATGCCCAACGCCCCCTCTTCTCTGGGGATGATACCGCGGATGCCAAAGAGATCTAAAATCAGATCGTGGGAGGCGTTGCAGGAAACGGCGACAGCTTCCAAAATTTCGTTTGTTGCAGCGGCCTGCTGCAGCCATTTGATATCGGATAAAAAGCGTTTGTTTTGCTCGGTGTTCCATTTTTTCCCTTCGGGTAAAAAGCAAGCAGGCATATTTTGGTGCGGACACACATTGCCCGCACTTCCTCCCTTCCGTTTCCGCAGATGCGGCGTTTTTTGCTCCATTTTTATGCGGCGAAAAGAGAAAAGATGCCCCCGAAAAACCGGCAGCTGCCCGATTTTGTCTGAAAAAAGATAAAAAAGCAGCGGATTTTTCAAAAGAAATCCTTGACAGAAGGAAAGTGCTGTGATAAAATAACATTCGCTGCAATTGCGGTATGCAGAAGGTCTGCCCGTATGCGGGTGTAGTTCAGTGGTAGAATTCCAGCCTTCCAAGCTGGCTATGTGGGTTCGATTCCCATCACCCGCTCCAAAGAACATTCAGGGCCGCTGAGAGATCATCCCGATGGAGCGCAAAAGATGTGCCAATAGCTCAGTCGGATAGAGCAACTGCCTTCTAAGCAGTAGGTCGGGGGTTCGAATCCCTCTTGGCACGCCATACATGGTGGGTATAGCGCAGTTGGTTAGCGCGCCAGATTGTGGCTCTGGAGGTCGTGGGTTCGACTCCCACTATCCACCCCACTTTTCCAATTTCTCTCCCCCCGGAAGTTCTTCCGGGGCAGGAGAGTTGGCAGCATCACAGCCTGTCCTTCCAAATATTGGGGTATCGCCAAGCGGCAAGGCACAGGACTTTGACTCCTGCATACGCGCGTTCAAATCGCGCCAGCCCAGCCACGTCGGAGCAAGCTGTGTATCGCTTGCTCCGATTTTTTGCAAAAATCAGAGCGCGCTCACGCCGCTGCTCCTCCTTTTCCGCAACAAGTCACGCTCGGCTCACC
>JAFQMB010000188.1 GCA_017421095.1 Oscillospiraceae bacterium | reverse complement strand
TGTCACCCCTATGGGAGAATTTTTACATCTGGATCCCTCCATCTTTTTCTCGATGCTGCTGGCAAACGATATGGGTGGAGCGCCCCTTTCCGCACAGCTGGCGATTTCTCCCGAAATGGGGAAATTTAACGGCCTTGTGGTTTCTTCCATGATGGGCGCTACTGTTTCTTTCACCATTCCCGTGGCCTTGAAACTGATTCCTGAAAGGGCAAAAGAGGATGCGATGTTGGGAATTTTGTGTGGAATTGCCACTATTCCCGTCGGCTGTCTTGCGGCAGGTTTGATTGCGAATATCCCGCTGATTCCTTTGCTGATTGATCTGATTCCCCTCACAATCTTTGCCGGAATCATTGTTTTCGGGCTGAAAAAGGCACCGAGGTTTTCGGTGAAGGTCATCACGTTGTTTGGCAAATTCATCACCGCTTTGATTCTGGTCGGTCTGGGATTAGGGCTGTTTGATTTTCTTACCGGCGTCACCCTGATCGAAGATTTGGCCCCCGCTGAAGATTCCTTTGCCCTCTTGTTCCAGCTTGCCTTTTTACTTTCGGGGGTCTTCCCTTTCATCAAGGTGTTAAACCTCCTGCTGAAAAAGCCCCTTGCAATCCTTTCTTCTAGAATCGGACTCAATGAACATTCCACTCTCGGTCTTTTGACCACCCTGGCCAGTGCCACCCCCACCCTTGGTATGACAGAAGAAATGGACCGCAAAGGGGTTGTTCTCAACACCGCTTTCGCCGTTTCTGCCGCCTTTGTTTTGGGGGATCATCTGGCCTTTACGGTGATGTTTGATGAGACTTTTGCCCTTCCGGTGATCATTGGAAAACTGGTGGGTGGTGTTGCCGCTTTGGCGGTTGCGCTGTTTGTCTGTAAAAAGAACAAAATATAACCGTTCTCTCTGTCACCGACAAATCCCGGTCGGCAGACGAAACAAAAGCAAAAAGAAAAAGAGATGGGCCGCGGCTCATCTCTTTTTTGTTCGGTTTTATTCGGTTTCATCCGGGAAGCCGTTTTGCACAAGTTCCAAAAGATTGTCTGCAATCTGTTCCAACGACCGGTAAAAAACCGTTCTTTCTTCCTCGGAAAGATCCCGACCCACAATCTCTACCGCCTGATCGGCGCGAGCACTCACCTGCTCGGCAGCCGCCAGCCCCTTTTCGGTCAACGTGATCTTAGCACGGTATCCGGTTCCGGAACGAAAAATCAAAGTTTCAGCTTTCATTGCCATCATCGCCCGGGAAACATCCGATTTATCTCTGTGACAAAGATCACAGAGTTGGCCGGCAGTCAGTCCTTCGGGGTGTCCGGCAAGGGTGAGCAGATAGACAGCATAAGGACCTCTGAGGCCAAATTTATTCATCTCTTTTGCAACAAGTTTATGCCAGCAACGGGAAATTTCAAAAATCGCAGCGGTGAAACTCTCAAATCGATTGTTCATAACCCCATCTCCTTTTTACAGCTACGCCGGTAACTGTTTGCTTAATGATATTATAATTATAAACGAGAAAATATTTGTTCGTCAACAAAAATCTTTTGTTTTTTTGTTGAATCCGGCTCGCTTTTTTTCATCTTTTGCGCTATTTCTCCATCCCCAGGGAAAATTTTTGGATTTCATTGTATTTTTTGAAGGCAAATCGAAATGACCCTTTCAAAGTTCGTGGACTGAGAAAGCAGAAATGTGATATACTAATTTTGAAAGATTGCACAAACGGAAAGGAAGTTTGGTCTGTGGAACTGAGTGATTTCAAAAAACAAAAGGATTTTTTGATCTGTGTGGACAGCGATGGCTGTGCGATGGACACCATGGATATCAAGCACATCCGCTGTTTTGGACCCTGTATGGTGGCGGAATGGAAATTGGAAGCCTGGGAAAGCGCCATTCTGACCCGTTGGAACGAGATCAATCTTTACACCATGACCCGGGGGATCAACCGCTTCAAAGGATTGGCAGCTGCACTGAAAGAAATATCTGAAATTTATACGCCCATTGATGATCTGGAAACCCTTTGCAACTGGGTAAACAGCAGCCCCGAACTTTCCAACGCCGCTTTGGAAAGGGCAATTGAGGCAGGAAATTCTCTTTCTTTGAAAAAGGCGCTTTCCTGGAGCAAGGCGGTCAACAAAGCCATCACCGCCCTGCCGGACGAAGAAAAACGCCCCTTCCCCCTGGCAAAAGAGGCATTGGCCCTGGCTCACGAAAAAGCCAATGTCGCAATCGTTTCCAGTGCCAACCGGGATGCGGTTTTGGAAGAGTGGCAGCACTACGGTCTTCTTCCCCACACCGATATTCTGTTGGCTCAGGATGTGGGCAGCAAAGCCTTTTGCATCGGGGAACTGTTGAAAAAAGGCTATGATCCCAAAAAGGTTCTCATGTGTGGCGATGCCCCCGGCGATTTGGATGCCGCAAAGAAAAACGGGGTAGCCTATTTCCCCATTTTGGTGAAAAAGGAAAAAGAAAGCTGGCAGGAATTTGCGAAAATCGCCTTTGGTAAACTCCTGAATGACAGCTATCACGGAGACTATCAAACCCAAAAAATCCATGAATTTCTGTGCAATTTGGGTGCAGAATGAATAAAAAAATCAAAAACGGAGGAGAGTCAAGATGGTTGATTTGAAAGCAAAGCCCTATCACCTGTCCGACGAGGATATTACCTGGGTGGAAAATACCATTGCAGGGATGACCGATGAAGAGAAGGTTGGCCAACTGTTTTGGCAATTGACTGCCTCTCAGGATGAGGCCTATCTGAAAGATCTGATGGAGCGCTTCCATCTGGGCGGCTGCCGTTATAACGCGATGCCCGGCGCTATGGTGTTGGAACAAAATCGCAAACTGCAGAAATATGCCAAAATTCCGGTGTTTATTGCCTGCAACCCCGAACAGGGCGGCAACGGGGTTTGCCCCGACGGCACCTTTGTTGGCAGCGGTATTAAGGTGGGGGCCACCGGCAAAAGTGAATATGCCAAAGAGATGGGCCGCATTTCCGGCGCACAGATCGCCGCCACCGGCTGCAACATGGCCTTTGCCCCGGTTGTGGATATTCTTTACAACTGGGAATGCGAAGAGGTTCTTGCCCGTTCCTTCGGTTCTGATCCCGAACGGGTCGCCGACATGGGCAATGCATACATGGACGGCCTTCATATGACCGAGGGGGTTGCCTGCACCGCAAAGCATTTCCCCGGCAACGGTCAGGATTACCGAGATGCTCATATGTCCAACAACATCAACTCCTTTGGTGAAAAGGAATGGATGGAAAGTTACGGCCATGTTTATAAAACCCTGATCGAGGGCGGTTTGGACGCCATTATGGGCGGCCACATTATGATGCCAACCTATATGCGTGAGATTCAGCCGGGCATTACCGACGAAGAAATGATGCCTGCCACCCTCTGCAAAGAGATTATGACCGATCTGTTGCGGGATAAATTGGGCTTTAACGGCATGGTAGTCACCGACGCTTCTCATATGGTGGGGATGACCAACCGGATGACCCGCAAGGAAATGCTCCCCACCGCCATCAATGCCGGCTGTGATATGTTCCTTTTCTTCAACGATCCCGAAGAAGACTATACCACCATGCTGGAGGCTTATCAAACGGGCGTGATCGGCAAAGAGCGCATGACCGAGGCTTTAACTCGCATTTTGGGCTTGAAAGCCAAGATGGGCTTGCACAAAAAAAATAAAGAGGAACTCTGCCCCTCTGCCGAATCCCTTGCCGCTGTTTTGCAAAACGAAGAATTTAAAAAGTGTGCCCCTGCCATCAGCCGGGATGCTATCACGTTGGTCAAATCCAAAGAAGAGGGTGTTCTTCCCCTTTCCCCGGAAAAGACCCGTCGCATTATGATCGTTCCCATCAAGGGGGCCGATCATCCCCTTGCCGCTTTGGCTGC
>JAFQMB010000187.1 GCA_017421095.1 Oscillospiraceae bacterium | reverse complement strand
TAGCAGTGTTCTTCATCTTCAACAGGCAGGTGGAAACCGGACCCATTATCGCGGAAGCCAGCGTGGGAGCCAGCCAGATCTGAGGATGCCGCACAATGTTGGGAACCTGCAGCATACTGGTACCCAACCCCTGCGAGATCAAACCGCCCCAGCCATTATCCCTAAAAGAGGCAACGGCAAAGCCCACCATCTGGGCCGAGCAACCGATAGCCGCTGCACCACAGGCCAACAAAATTCCTTCTCTGGTGGAAAGCGCCAGCGTGGGGTCGGCCAATGCGCCCGACCAAAGGGTGATGCAGAGTGCCGCGCTGGAGATAGGCGCCGTCAGTGCCATACCCACCAGGGTGGCCACCACAATTCCCATCCAAAGGGGGGCATAATGGGTGGCGTTTCCCACCAAACTGCCCAAAGAATTCATCAATGCCGAAACGCCGGGACCGGCCAGTTTCCCCACCAGACCGCCGCAGATAATGGTCACAAGCGGGGTGACCACAATATCAATTTTGGTTTTCCCAGCCACAAAACGGCCGAGTTCCGCCCCCACCAACGCAGCGAGATAAGCCCCAACCGGGCCGCCCAAAGAATAACCGAAAGCACCGGTTGCAATGCTGGAAAAGACCACAAGGGGCTGACCGCCCAGACCATAGGCGATGGCGCCGCCGATGGCACCGCCCACCACGGGACTGCTGGCGCCCAGAACGGAAGAAAATTCTGCCAGAATCGAAAGGCCCGGAATCTTCCCTAACTGCGAAAGGATCAATCCGATAATCAAAGAAGAAAAAAGGCCCAATGCCATGGCGCTCAAAGCATCCACAAAATAGCGCTTGGCCAGATTCTTGATCGATCCCCAAATGGTGTGTGCATGTCTACTCATAATCAGGATTCCTCCTTCGCCGGCAAGAGGTCGGCAAACATTTGATCCTCTTCATTTTATTCCTTTGTGAAAAAAATGACAAGCCGTCTTCTCCCTCTTTTTTCAAAATCGGCAGATTGAGCAAAGGTTATAAAAGATCCCGCAAATTATTGTCTGTTTCGACAAACCTCCATTCTCGATGACGGGCGAAAATTCTCCAAACCTATTGCTTTTTTGGGATAAAAAGAGTAAACTAAAAGAAGATATGACCAAAATTTGATGGTATCGGCCGACGGAGGCAAATCGTGAGCACACAAATCAGAAAAAAAAGAAAAAAGAACACCGCAGGGAACAACATCAGCGGGGCGATTGCAGCGGCTTTGGTGGCCATCGCATCCATGTTGCTTGTGATCTGCACCGTTTTGATCGTGGTGGAACCCATCCAACTGCCCACCCAGTTCATTTTGGAACAACTTTTCCCGGCAGATCCTGTCAAGCCCAATAATAGTGACACCAAATCCGACCTGCCGGATGATACCGCTGCCAGCCAGTCCACCCTTTTGACCCAAACGCTGCCGGCAGACGATGCTTATATGGACAGCATCTGTTTTGTCGGTGACTCGATTACCTATGGCCTGGGCGCCTATGGTCACACCGACAAAAACAGCACCTTCGGCTTTGTGGGTCTTCATCAGGAAACTGCCCTTACCAAGCAATATGTGAATCTGGGCGGGAGCCGCCTTTTGACCATGGCAGAAGCGGTTGGAAAACTGAAACCCAAGCGCATCGTTCTTCTCATCGGTATCAACGCCGTTTCCTGGATGGATGAAAGCACCTTTTTTTCCCTTTATCAACAGTTGATTGACGACTTGAAAGAGGCTTCCCCCAATTCGGTCTTAATCATCGAATCCATTTTGCCGGTGACCACCTATTATGAAAATTATGTGGATCCTCGCTGCGATAACAAAAAGATCGACGATTACAATCAAAAACTCTTGGATCTGGCCGATAAGAACGACTGTTATTTTCTGAATACCGCCGAAGTTTTCAAGGCAACAGACGGCACCGCCGATGTTACCCTGATGAACGGAGACGGTCTGCATGTGAACAACAAGGGATATGAACGGATGCTCGATTATATCCGCAGCCACGCGGTTGGTTGATCTGTTGAAAGGAGCAAAACGACCATGAACGAATGCAATTTTGAGACAAAAACCTTCGGTGGCTTTGATAAGCAGCAGGTGTTGGATTATATTGCCGGCCTCATTGCCGAACAAAAAGAGGCTCTGGCTGAGAAAGACCGTCAGATCGGCGATTTGCATGAGGTGATCGCCAATCTGGAGATGCAGTCTTCCAAAGCCAATGCGGCCATGCAGGAAAGTGCTGCCCTTTTGGCATCTCAAGGAAAGGCCGCCGAAGAAAGCGAAGCCAAACAGGCCGAACTTTTGGAAACGATCGCCGCCAAAGAGCAGGAGATCGCCGCACTTTCTTCCAAACTGCAGGAAACTGAAACCCTGCTGAATGAAGAGAAAAAAGAAAATCTTCTCTGGCAGGAAAAGATCGACGAAGCCAACCGCGCTATGAGCGAAAAATGCCGGGAAAACGAAGAGTTGGCAAGCAAGGCGGCGGAATTACAAAATTTCGAAGAAAAGCAGGAACAGATCCAGGCGAAACTCAACGAACTGCTGGCCAAGGCCCACGCCAAAAGCGATCAGATCGTTTCGGAAGCCAGACAGGAAGGGGAACGGATCATCGCAGGTGCCAACGGGGTGGCCGCCGCTACCTATGCTGCCTGCAACAATCTGAAAGAACGGGTGGAAAGTCTGCGCGAGAGCGTTTCCAAACTGGATGCGCTGCTGGCTTCTCCCGTGGCGGACTTTGAAGTTCATCTGGCCGCCGTCAAACAGGCCGCGCTTCGGGAAGAAACCCCCAGCCAGCTGATGGAACGCTTCATGGCCCAAAATCTGAACGATGCCCAATAAATTTTTCCCTTTTTCATTTGCCAGGAGATGTGAAAAACGCATCTCCTGTTTCTTTTTTCTTTTTGGGGTTCACTCATCCGGCGGTTTCTTTCCGGGGCACCGTTCCCCCCACTTTTTCGACCTTTTTTCGTTGCATCAAAGGAAAAGGTTTGTTATAATGATATAGTATGGGCTTTTGGCCCTTTTTTGTGTGTAAATTGCTTGAAGGAGGGTTCCCGATGAATCCCATTTTAACCAAACAGGATTATGAAAATATGATCCGCTCCGGCCGCATCGCCATGATCGGGATGGGGGTCAGTCACAGAGAATTGGCCCAAAAGCTCAAAGGCCAGGGTGCCGATCTGACCGTTTTGGATATGAAAGGGGATTTTCCCCAAAGCAAAGACGGTTTGTTTGTCCAATCCCTGGGGGCAAAGATTCGCTGCGGCGAAGATTATTTGGATCATCTTTCGGATTTTGATCTCATTCTGCGCAGTCCCGGGGTGAAATGGCATCTGCCCCAGCTGCAAAAAGCAAGGGAAAACCATCTTCCTGTCACCACCGAAATGGAACTCTTCTTTGCCCTCTGCCCCGCAAAAATTTATGGGGTCACCGGCTCGGACGGGAAAACCACCAGCACCACCCTTATTTCGGAATTTTTGAAGGCAGAAAACAAAAAGGTCTTTCTCGGCGGCAATATCGGCTATCCCCTTCTTTCCAAATTGGACGAGATCAAAAAAGAAGACCCGGTGGTCGCCGAACTTTCCAGTTTCCAATTGATGGGAATGGAAAAGAGCGCCGCTGTCTGTCTCGTCACCAATCTGGCCCCCAACCATTTGGACTGGCATAAAGATATGGAAGAATACACCCGTTCCAAAGCCAATTTGATGATGCATCAGGATGAAAACGGGCTCACAGTTCTCAACGAAGATAATGCCGGCAGTATGGGCTATCTGCCCTTTGTCAAAGGAAAACTCCGTACCTTTTCGGCCGTCCATCCGGTGGAAAACGGCAGCTTTGTGGATGAAAAGGGCATGATCTGTTTTGCCGAAGATGGGTCTGTCACGCCTCTCTTCCCGGCTTCTGACATCCGTCTGCGCGGCCATTTCAATCTGGAAAACATGTTGGGTGCCATCGCCTGTGTCTATCCAGCCGTTTCCAAAGAAACGCTCCACCGGGTTGCCAAAGATTTCGGCGGTGTGGCACACAGAAACGAAACGGTGGCTGTCAAAGATGGGGTGGAATGGATCAACGACTCCATCGCCACCAGCCCCACCCGCACCAACGCAGGCCTCACTTTGTATGACAAAAAGATCATCCTCATCGCCGGCGGCTATGATAAAAAGATCCCCTATGCCCCGCTGGCCGGCCCGGTGATTCAAAATGTCAAACATCTGATTTTGATGGGGGATACTGCCGATGCCATTGAAGAAGCGGTGAAAGCCCACGAGGATTATAAAGAAAACTCCCCCGTCATTCATCGGGCAAAAACGCTGGAAGATGCGGTGCAAATTGCCGCCTCTTTGGCGGTTGCCGGAGATATTGTCAAACTTTCGCCTGCCTCGGCCAGTTTTGGGCTTTATCGCAATTTCGAAGAGCGGGGCGAGCATTTCCGCCGTCTGGTGCAGGAGCTTGTATGAGAGAAAAAAGCCAGTCTATCCGCCTTTGTGAGGAACAACCCCTTCTTTTGGCCAATTTGAAGCGGATACAAAACCGGGATAATTTTCTTTTCTGCGGCAGACTTTTCCATCTCATCACCGCCTTTCCTCCAAAAATGGATGCCTCCCTGCGCTATTATCTCCTCACCGACCAAAAGGGACGAATCGGCATTTTGGCCTTTCGGGGAAACTTGGGGCTTTTTGCCTGTGAAAGGCGCTTTTCGAGAAAATTTGCCGCCCATGCCGCAATGCTTCTCACCACCGAAGGAGATTTGATCACCACCGACGAAAAAAGCGGCAAGAAACTTTTTTGGTTCGCAGAACAAGGGCTTTTTTCCAAAGCTTCGGGCGATTCTTTTGTTTTGCCTGCCAAAATTCTTCTTCGTCACACGCCATTTGACAAGCGGGGAGAATTTTCCTTCGCCCCTCCCGAACAAAAGGCTATCCGCGATTATTTCGACCTGTTTCGGGCGGGTTTTTCGGGCTTTGCCGGCCGAACCTTTGATTCCTTTTATGCCGAACAAAGCCATCTTTTGCGCCACCAAAATTCCGCCCTTTGCGGCATTTATGAAGGCTCGCTTCTTCTTTCCGGCTGTGCCGTCGACGAAAGCGAAGAGATGCGCTATCTTTATGATCTGACCACCAAAGAATCCCATCGGGGCAGAGATTTGGCCGCACGCCTTCTTTTTTGGGTGGCAAAATCAGACAATCGTCCCCTTTATCTCTGTGCGCAGGATGAAAACCTGAGCGCCTGGTATCGCCATCTGGGATTTGAAACCTGCGGCCGCTGGATGCAGCTTTATCGCCGCTGACCGATATGAGTAAACAAAAAAAGGAAGAGAGTTACAAATGAACCCGGAATTGATGAACGCCGCCAAAAAGGCGGAAGATTTTTGCGCCCCCATTTTTGGGGAAATTGATGAAAACTGCCGTTTTTGGACCGAAAAGGTCCTACGCGCTTTTGTGGAAGAACGGGTGAGCGCCGCCCATCTTGGCGGCACCACCGGCTATGGCTATGATGATGCCGGCAGAGAGGTGATGGAACGGATTGCCGCCCGGGTTTTTTCAGCCGAAAAATGCCTCTTTCGCTCTTCTTTCGCCTCCGGCACCCACGCATTGACGGTGATGCTCTTTGGGGTGCTTCGCCCCGGTGACACCATCATTTCGGTTACCGGCGAACCCTATGACACCCTGCAGCGTGTGGTGCGCGGGAAAGGGGTCGGCGGATTGGAAGATTTCGGCATCCGTTTTGACTGCATCCCCTTGACAGAAGATCACAAGATTGATCTGGACGGGGTTAAAGATGCAGCCAAAAAAGCCCGTGTGATTTATATCCAGCGCTCCAGAGGCTATGCCCTGCGCCCCTCTTTGGCCATGGACGAGGTGGAAAAGGCCATCTCTGCCGCCAAGGAAAGCAATCCGAATGTGCTTGTTTTGGTGGATCAATGCTATTGCGAATTTGTGGAACAGATCACCCCCACCCAGGCAGGCGCCGATCTGATGGCCGGTTCTTTGATCAAGAATGCAGGCGGCGGCGTTGCCCGCACCGGCGGTTATATTGCTGGCAAAAAAGAATGGGTGGAACAATGTGCTTATCGGCTGACCGCCCCCGGCATCGGCGATGAAATCGGCTGCACATTGGATACCAACCGGGATCACTTCCGGGGAATGCTTTTGGCCCCCGAAGTGACCGCGGCCGCCTGTAAAACGGCGGTGTTTGCCGCCTCTTTGGCAAAACAGTTTGGATTTGGCGCTGCTCCCGAACCCAACGACCATCGGGCCGACATTGTCCAAACACTGCTTTTGGATGACAGCGATTTGCTCATCGCATTTTGCAGAGGATTGCAGGCCGCCTCTCCGGTGGATTCCTTTGCCGCCCCCGAACCTGCCCCCATGCCCGGATATGATTGCCCGGTGATTATGGCGGCCGGTGCCTTTGTGCAGGGCTCTTCCATTGAACTATCGGCCGATGCCCCCCTGCGTCCCCCCTATGCCGTCTTTTTGCAGGGCGGCTTGACCTATGAACTGGGAAAACTCGGGGTGCTGAGCGCGATGGAAGCGGTCTTGAAGATCAAAAACTGACCCTTCTTCCCTATCACCCCCTTTGGTGTAACCCCATCATTTTCAAAAAAGGAGCAACAAAAGATGGAACTCAAACAGATCAAAAGTTTTCAGGCAGACCATGACCTGATCACCCCCGGCATCTATCTTTCCAGACAGGATGGGGATGCTGATACCTTTGATCTTAGAATGGTGACCCCAAACCGGGGGAACTATCTGCCCATCGGCGCCATGCACACGTTGGAGCATCTGCTCGCCACCTTTTTGCGCAGCGGCAAGGAAAGCGAACACATCATCTATGTGGGGCCCATGGGTTGCCGCACCGGCTTTTATCTCATCACCCGAAATCTGCCTTTGGAACGGGTTCTGGCCCTCTGCAAAGAAGCGTTTGCCTTTTGCGCCGATTTTTCGGGCAAGATTCCCGGTTCCACCAGAAAAGAATGCGGCAATTACCGTTCCCACAACCTGCCCGGCGCCAAAAAACTGGCGAAAGCAATGCAAGAGGTTTTGGAAACAAAGCAGGTTTCGGATATGACCTATCCCACAAAATAATGATTTTTTAGAGCGGCCTTTTTCTCAAAAAAAGGCCGCTTTTTTGCGTCAATTTGCGAAGGAATTGGTCTTTTTTGCAGGTTTTTATGCATTTTCCGGGCTGTTTTTTCTGGAAAATCAAAACAGATGGGGCAAAAAGGTTGAAAAAATGACCGGTTTCCTGTATAATGCTTTTATGTATGCAGAAAACTGCAAATCTTTTTGATTGGAGGCAAGCATTGTGGAACAAAAAGAATTCGACATTGATATTCATAGCCCGATGCCCCAGCCGACCCATGAGAAAAAGACATCCCGGCCTTTTAGACCTTTTAATATCTTCTATTCCTTTGCCGAACAAATCGGCATCTTTCTCATAGACGGCGGTATTTTTATCCTTTCCTTGCTGAAAAAAGCATCAAAAGCAGCAGCAAAATGGGCAAGCGATGCCCTTCTTCGAGGCAAAGAACCTTTGACCCGGTTTGCAAAATTTTGGCAAACCTTACTTTATGAATTCACCGACCCCTTTTCCAAACTGGCCGGTGATGTGATGGGTGTTTATGAAATCTTCCGTTCTGAAAAACCGGAAGAAAGAAAAGAAAAAATGCGCGAACAACGCCGACAGGTGTTTCACAGTTTCTTTGGTGCCATCGGCAGTCTTTTGAATCATGTGATGCCCTTGATGGCGGCAGTTGCTTTAATTTTTGTTTTGGGCCGCACCTTCCACCAGGAATATCTGTTGGAAGTGACCTGCAACGGCCAGGTGCTGGGCTATGTGGACAGCGAGTTGGTTTATCAGGAGGCCGCCAATATGGTGGCAGAGCGCGCGGTATTTGACAAAACGGTTCTGTTACCCGGAGAAGAAGAAGAAGAATCGGCCTCTGTTGAAGAAAAAAACCCAGAGAACGCCACCGGAAACTCCTCAGATGCTATGGGTACCGGCAGTTTTTCCCTTTCTGAAAAATACACTGGCCGTTCGGCAGCCACCTATTTGGTGACAGATCCCAAAAGTCACGCCCATTCGATGCTGATCGCACAAAAAAAAGAGGCAACCTCCAATTCCGATTCGGAAGAAGATGTAAAAGCCGAAGTGAAAACCTCCTTCCGGCTGGTACCTGTGAACGGCGTGGAAAAGGATGACAGTGAAAGCCTTTGCGAAAAGCTCATTGCCGCTTTGGGCGATCAGTTGGAAACTGCCACCGGCCTTTATGTGGACGATGTGCTTTACGGTGCTGTGACCGATGGTAAGGCGCTCAATTCCCTGTTACAGAATATGCTGGCCAAAGCGGATGACGGCAACGGAAGCGTTTCTTTTTATAAATCTGTGAAACTGCAAGACGGCCTTTATCCCACCAATGTTATTTTGGACCAGGAAACCATGGAAAAACTGGTCACCGGCAAGGTGAGCGGCAAAAAGGAATATACCATTCAGGCCGGGGATGCCCCCCTTTCAATCGCAGCCAAATTTGATTTGGATTACAGCGACTTTTTGGCCATGAACCCCACCATTGAAGACACCTGTTATGTGGGTCAGGTTGTGACCATTGCCAACGAACAAGCCTTTCTTCCCATTTTGGTGACCAAGCAGATCACCTATAAACAGACAGTGGCATACACCACCAAAACGGTGACTAATCCCTCGTATTACAGTTCTTATGTTCGGATTACCCAGCAGGGCAAAACCGGCGAAGACACCATCACCGCCAAGGTTTCTTATATCGACGGGGTGGAGGTGGATCGGGAGATCATCAAAACGGTGCGCACCAAGCAACCGGTTCAGCAGATTGTGGTGCGCGGCACCCTTTCGTATTATCAACCCTCCGGCGGCGGAACCAGTTCTTCTCAGGTGAACAAAGCGGGCTTCATCTGGCCGGCAAGCGGCACCATCTCCTGCCGTTGGTGGGGCTATT
The DNA here is from genome assembly GCA_017421095.1 of Oscillospiraceae bacterium. Taxonomy (GTDB): domain Bacteria; phylum Bacillota; class Clostridia; order Oscillospirales; family Ruminococcaceae; genus RGIG1943. The sequence continues at coordinate 3,735 of JAFQMB010000187.1, read as the reverse complement.
ATAACCATCAGGGATTGGATATTGCAGGCTATACCGGTTCGCCCATCTGGGCAGCAGCCGACGGCACGGTGATCTATTCCGGCTGGAAATACGGCGGTTACGGTTATTATATTTTGATCGACCACGGCAACGGCTATAAAACCGGTTATATGCACAACAGCGCCCTTTTGGTGCGGGCCGGTGACCGGGTAAAACAGGGCCAGCAGATCGCAAAAATGGGCTCTACCGGCAACTCTTCCGGACCTCATTGCCATTTTGAGGTTTGGGTCAACGGTGTTTTGAAAAATCCGGAGCATTATCTGCCTTAAAAAATCCTCCCTCGGACAGTGAACGTTCGAGGGAGTTTTCTATTGAAAAGGAATCTGCCAACCATAAAAAAGATGGTATGGAAGCGGTTTGCCTGCCATATGAATAGAATTGACATTCCTTTTTCGGTGTGCTACAATACTCCCTGCTGCGAGGAAATAACGGACGCTTGTTTTGCGGCAGGCCGGCAGCCGATCATTCCGGGGAGGTTTGCTTTTCAAACGAAAAGGCCTCACAATGGCCGCGGTGCACAGAGCGTCTTTCTGCCCCGTTTTCAGACGCCGGATATGGTTTTTCAGGCCGTATCCGGATTTTTTATAAATTTCCAAATGAGGGAGTCAATATGAAACTGGATTTTCTTTTCTTTTTTAACAGCCTGCTTTTGGGGGTTGGGCTGGCCATGGATGCCTTTTCGGTCTCTTTGGCCAACGGTCTTGGGGAACCGGAAATGAAAAAACGCCGGATGTGTCTGATTGCGGGAGTGTTTGCCTTTTTTCAAGCGCTGATGCCCTTGATCGGATGGATCTGTGTTCACACGGTGGTGCAATATTTCAAATGGTTTGAACAGCTGGTTCCCTGGATCGCCCTGATTCTTTTGGGATTCATTGGCGGCAAGATGCTTTATGAGGGGATTCAAAGCAAATGTGAAACCAAAAAGCCCGAAAGGGTTGGAATGGCCGCGCTGCTTCTTCAGGGAATTGCCACCTCGATTGATGCTTTGAGCGTGGGATTTACCATCTCTGATTATCCGCCGTCTGCCGCCCTGCTTGCGGTTTTGATCATTGCCCTTGTGACCTTTATCATCTGTATGATTGGAATTTACATTGGGAAAAAGGTTGGGATGAAACTCTGCGGCAAGGCAGGAATTTTGGGCGGAATCATTTTGATTTTCATCGGTTGTGAGATCTTTATTTCCGGTTGGTTTTAACTTCCAAAAAGACTTGTGTTGCGCTTTTTTCTTCGTTTTACAGGCAGATTATTTGAAATAACGGACGGCACCGTTGAAGATCTTATGGCTGTCTTCCCCGACAGTATTGCGATAAAGATCCTTGCCATAACGCTCCGAGTGGCCCATCTTACCAAAGACACGGCCATCGGGAGAGGAGATCCCCTCCACAGCGTGGACAGAACCGTTGGGGTTATAAAGGATGTCCATGGTGGGATTGCCCTGATCATCCACATACTGGGTGGCGATCTGACCGTTTTCCACCAACTTGGCAAAGAGGCCCTCTTCGCAGACAAAGCGGCCTTCCCCATGAGAAATGGGCATGGTCACCAAATCACCCACCGCATATTCAGAAAGCCAGGGAGACTTGTTGGAGGCGATTCGGGTGGTCACCAGACGGGACTGGTGGCGACCGATGCAGTTAAAGGTCAAGGTGGGGCATTCTTCTGTGGGTTCGGTGATTCTGCCATAAGGCACAAGCCCCAGCTTGATCAACGCCTGGAAGCCGTTGCAGATACCGCCCATCAGGCCGTCTCTTTCTTCCAACAGACGGGAAACAGCCGCGCTGACCGCCTCGTTGCGGAAGAAGGAGGTGATGAATTTGCCGCTTCCTTCCGGTTCGTCACCGCCCGAGAAACCGCCGGGCAGGAAGACGATCTGGCTTTGGTCGATCCGTGCGGCAAGAGCATCCACCGAGCGGGCCACATCGGAAGCAGAAAGGTTGTTGATCACAAAGATTTCAGCCTCTGCTCCGGCCTTTTCGAATGCCTTGGCAGAATCATATTCGCAGTTGGTACCCGGGAACACGGGGATCAACACCCGAGGTTTGGCAACGCTGATGGCAGGAGCCACCCGTTTGGAAGCTTCATAGCTGATCTTTTCCACTCTTTCGTTTCCTTGAGAGGAAACGGTGGTGGCGAACACCTTGGAAAGAGTGGATTCATAGGCTTTTTCTGCTTCGGCGAAGGAGACAGATTCCTTTTCGCAGACAAAAACCGGTTCTTCCTTGACATAACCGAGGAAGAAGGATTCATAATTATCTGCAACAGGCAGTTCTTTATCAGCAGGCACTTCCACCACAAAAGAAGCCTTGATGCGATCGTCAAACAAGAGGTCTTTCACAGCGGCATCAAATTCAAAGCCAAGGCCGTTACCCAGACACATTTTGAAGACCGCGGCAGCCGCGCCACCGAAAGTGGGAACATAGGCAGAAATGATATTTTTGGCTGCCATCTGTTCCTGAATCAGATCAAACAGAGCCAGCATACTGGTCTTTTCAGGCATATTTCCTTCATATTTTGGACGGAGGAGATAAACGCTGCTGCCCGGCTGTTTCATTTCCTGCGGTGTGACATCCCCGGCTTTCAGGGTGGTGATAGCGAAGGAAACCCGCGTGTTGGGCACGTGGAGGGATTCGAAGTTGCCACTCATAGAGTCTTTCCCGCCGATGGCAGCAATTCCAAGATCCAGCTGGGCCTGCAATGCGCCAAGCAAAGCGGCAGCAGGCATACCCCAAACCTCTTTTTCGCCGGTCATCCGACGGAAATATTCCTGGAAGGTGAAATAACTTTCCTCTCTTGTGGCACCCACAGCCAGCATCTTGGCCACACTTTCGGCACAGGCGGAATAGGCGCCGGCATAGGGATCGTTTTCAGAGAGATAAGGCGAGAAACCATAAGCCATCACGCTGGCGGTTTCGGTTTCGCCGCCAAGCACCGGCAGTTTGCAGGCCATGGCCTGGGCAGGGGTTTTCTGACGCTTACCGCCAAAGGGCATCAACACGCTTCCGGCACCGATGGTGGCATCAAAGCGCTCACAAAGACCACGCTTATCACAGACGTTCAAATCGGAAAGGCAGGATTTGAAGGCCTCTGCAAAATCGGTCACAGTTTCGGGGTTCGGCATCTCTTCGGGGGTGACAATATAGGCTTTTGCCTGTTTGCGGGCACCGTTTTCATTGAGGAATGCGCGGGAAAGATCCACAATCACCCGGTCACGCCAGTGCATCACCAGGCGAGGTTCCTCGGTCACCTCTGCCACCACAGTGGCTTCCAGGTTTTCGGAAGCGGCAAGAGCCATAAAGGGTGCCACATTTTCGGGCGCCAACACCACAGCCATCCGTTCCTGGGATTCGCTGATGGCCAGTTCGGTTCCGTCCAGCCCTTCATATTTTTTGGGAACAGCATTCAGATTGATGCGTAGACCGTCTGCCAATTCTCCGATGGCAACCGACACACCGCCGGCACCGAAATCGTTGCAGCGTTTGATCATTCTGGCAGCGGTTTCGTTGCGGAAAAGCCGCTGCAGCTTGCGTTCTTCGGGGGCGTTGCCCTTTTGAACCTCGGCACCGCAGCTGACAAGAGAGGTCATATCATGGGACTTGGAACTTCCGGTGGCACCGCCGCAGCCGTCACGGCCGGTTTTACCGCCCAAAAGCACCACCACATCACCGCTTGCAGGCACTTCGCGCACCACATTCTTGG
>JAFQMB010000186.1 GCA_017421095.1 Oscillospiraceae bacterium | reverse complement strand
TGCAGCAGGCTTTGAAAGAAATTTCCGTCGGCCGCTATCAGGATGCGCTTCACACCTTAAACAGCATTCCGCCCACCGAGCGAAATGCCCGTTGGTATTATCTTTGCGGATTGGCCCATGTGCATTTGAACAACCGGGTTCAGGCGGAGACCTATTTGGAAAAGGCGGTGCAAATGGATCCGGATAATCAAGGGTATCGATATCTCCTTCAAAAAATCCGCCAACCCCAACAGACTTATGAAGCCCACGCGGGCGGCAGAAGCAGCGATATATTCACAACCCTCAACCGACTCTGTCTTGGTTGTATGTTGGCACAATGCCTTTGCGGCGGCAGATGCTGCTGAATCTACCCCATCCCCAAACCGGGATGGGGATTTTTTTACCAAACTGTGGGCAAAGACGATTGACAGACCGACCGCTTTCTGTTACAGTTTAGAGGACAAAGTTTCTCTTGGGAGGTTGAAAATTATGAGTAAAACGCCCGTTTCTCCCCTGTTGACCCAGGTGAGCGCTGCCTATTTCGGAACCAACTGCGGTATGAACTATGTGATCCGCCTTTCCGACGGCCGTTTTGTGATCATCGACGGCAACTGGGGTGAATATGATGAACCGGAAAAATTCTTTGCGGTATTGCAGGAACAAAATGTTTTGGAAAACGGCCCTGTGGTTGCCGCCTGGTTTTTCACCCATCCCCACGGAGATCATTTCCGCGGCTTCCAGCGGCTGATGGCCCGTTACGGCGATCAGATCAAAGTGGAAGAGATTCTTTTCCGCTTCCCCAAAATCGGTCATCCCCGTTTTGCCTCTATGCTGGATCTTTTTTATGACACCATCATCGGCACCCACGCCAAGGTGATCACCCCCAGCACCGGCGATGTTTATACCTATGGGGACGCCACCTTCCACGTTCTTTTCACCTGCGAAGATTATGGCGACACCCCTGTTCCCAATCTGAACGACAATTCTTTGGTGATGCGAATGGAGTTGGCCGGGCATCGGGTGATGTGGACGGGTGATATTGCCCAGCAAGGTTCTGCTATGCTGGTGGAAAAATATCAAAACGGAGAGCTGGCCTGTGAGATTTTCCAGGTGCCGCATCACGGTTATTTCGGCGGATCGGAAGATTTTTGTAAGGCGGTGGATCCCGAGATTCTGCTTTGGCCCACCCCTGACTATTGGTATTACACCGCCAGAAATTGGCACACCAATGCCTGGCTGATGACCTCAGAAAAGGTGCGCGCGGCCTTTATTGCCGGCCAAAACCAGTTCACCCTGGATCTTTCCAAGCCCATCGAAGCCAAGTCGGCCTATGATAAAAAGGTCATTGACTTTGATTTTACCGCCAAAAGCGTCTGCGATCTGCGTTGGGGCTGCCCCACCGGTGATGCCGCCACCGAAGAGTTGCACGCCATGAGCATTGAATTCCCCGAAGAGGGCGTTTGCCGGCTGACGGCCGATGAAGGCTGGAACTTCTGTTCTATGATCCAAAAGGGGCAGACCGCCACCGCCGATCGCTATTCCTTCCAGATTGACGGGTTGTTGAAAACAGAGGCCGACTATTTCGGCTTAAAGTGGAATGATCCCTCGCCGGTGGGTTGGTCGGCAGAAAGAGAAGATCAGCTAACCCGTTTGAATCCCACCCCCGGCAAGCCCTTCTCTTATCGCCTGACGGTGGATAAAGCATCCGGTTTTGCCGTTCTTTTGGAGGATAGCAAGGAAATCGCCCGGTTTGAACAGTTGCCCGAAGAACCCTGTGATCTGCTGCTTGTGATGCGCTCCGGTTGTGTGGATCTGACCAGAGTGCTTTATGAAAGCTGAATATTCCCTTTGGGAATAGAAAAGCCGCCGATATCTTTCGGCGGCTTTTCTTCTTTTCACCAATCAAAACACCGCAGACAAAATGTCTGCGGTGTTTTTTCTTTTAATCAATGTCCACCGAGATCTTCACATTCCGGCGGATAGAGGCTGCGCGCATCACCTGGCGGATGGCCTTGGCGATCCTACCCTGCTTGCCGATGACCCGGCCCATATCGGCGGGGGCAACATGCAGATGGAGAACGCTGACACCCTCTTCATTGGGTTCGTCGACCTGGATTTCGACCGCATCCGGATCTTCCACCAGTTCGACCACAATGGTTCTCAAAAGTGTTTCCATTGGGAATCTCCTTTTCAAGATCAACCAAACTTAGTCGATGATCCCGCTCTTTTTGAGCATCACCTTCACAGTGTCGGTGGGCTGAGCGCCGTTGGCGATCCACTGCTTGGTCTTTTCGGCGTCAACCTGGAAGACGGTGGGTTCCTTGGTGGGATCATAAATGCCGATTTCTTCGATGAAGCGGCCGTCACGGGGATATCTGGAATCGGCCACGACCACACGATAGAAAGGAGCTTTCTTTGCGCCCATGCGGCGCAGTCTGATTTTCACTGCCATTTTTGTTTTCCTCCTTAAAATGGATGGTTTTGATATATATTTTCCTCCGAACAAGTTGTCGGCTGAAAACGCGTTTGTTTTGGGCTTCAGAAGGGCATTCCACCGGGCATTCCGCCGCCGAAGCCGCCTTTCTTTTTCATCTGTTTGACCATGCTTTGCATCTGCTCCATCTGTTTGAGCAGACGGTTGACATCGCTGACTTCCACCCCGCTGCCGGCTGCGATCCGTCTTTTCCGGCCATAGTCGATCAGTTTGGGGTTTTTGCGCTCCTTGGCGGTCATGGAATTGATCATGGCTTTTGTTTTGATCAACTGCTTTTCGCCGGCAGTCAATTCTTCGTCCTTGATCTTATTGGCACCGGGGATCATTTTCATAATCGAACTCAAGGGGCCCATTTTTTGAAGTTGTTCCATCTGGTCCAACAGATCGTTGAAATCCAGTTTGTTCTTTTCGATTTTTTGCAGGGTTTTTTCTGCCTGCTTTTCATCGAATTCCTGCTGGGCTTTTTCGATCAGCGTCATCACGTCGCCCATGCCCAAAATCCGGCCTGCCATCCGATCGGGATGGAAGGGCTCGATTTCATCGATTTTTTCGCCCACACCGGCAAATTTGATGGGTTTTCCGGTGACCGAACGGATGCTGAGGGCTGCACCGCCTCTGGTGTCACCATCCAATTTGGTCAAAACAATACCGGTGATCTCCATCTGGTTATTAAAACTTTCGGCGACGGTGACCGCATCCTGACCGATCATGGAATCCACCACCAAAAGGATCTCGTGGGGATTGGTAATGCTTTTGATCTGCTTGAGTTCTTCCATCAATGCTTCATCGATGTGAAGACGACCGGCAGTATCCAAAAAGACCAGGTCATAACCATAATCCTTGGCGTGGGCAATACCGGCTTTGGCAATCTTGACCGGGTCACCCTGGCCCATTTCAAAAACCGGAACGTCGGCCTTTTCGCCCATTTTTTGCAGCTGCTCAATGGCAGAAGGACGATAAACGTCACAAGCCACAAGAAGCGGCCGTCTGCCCTGGGATTTGAAAAGTTTGGCCAGTTTTGCGGCGTGGGTGGTTTTACCCGAACCCTGCAGACCGCACATCATCACCACGGTGGGCGATTTATCGGAAAATTTGATCTTGGCATTTTCGACACCCATCAAAACGGTCAGTTCATCCCGGACAATTTTGATGACCTGTTGGGCCGGGGTCAGGCTGGAAAGAACCGATTCCCCTACCGCCTTTTCGGTGACATCTGCCACAAATTTTTTGGCCACTTTATAGTTGACGTCAGCCTCTAACAGGGCGATCCGAACCTCTCGCATTGCCTGTTTCACATCAGACTCGGTCAGACGGCCCCTGTTTTTCAATCGCTTAAATGCGGCGCTCAGTTTTTCAGAAAGACTTTCAAAGGCCAAAAGGGACCCTCCCTTCCCGGGATATCATACAAATATCAAGTTCAAAGCTGCTCTTGCAGTTCGTCGGTGAGCATCACAATCTCTCTTGCGTTGCGGTTGAGATTGGCGGAATAGCAATAGACGGCATTTTCTTCCAAAATCTGATTGGCGGCGGCTTTGATCTTTTCGGCCGTTTCATTGACCTTGGCAAAGCGGGCAGCCAACCCAAGTTTTTCTTCCATCTCTAACAAAACGGTTTCGCTGCGACGGATGGAATCGTGGACCCCCTGGCGGGTGATCCCTTCGTTTTCGCTGATCTCAGAAAGAGAGAGATCGTCTTCATAATACAAGTGCATCAATTCCTGCTGTTTATCGGTCAAAAGCTCCCCATAGAAATCCAGCAGCATTCCCAAACGGATATCCTTTGCCATGCAAGATCTCCTCCCTCCGGATGAAATTTTGTTATCTGTCAAGAAAAAAGCTTGACGAATAACCACGAGCCTCATTATAGCAAAGGTCGGGGCTATTGTCAAGCATTTTCCTTGTCATTTCATCGACATTTTTTGTGAAAATGTCATATCATTTTCAGTTGTAAAGAGGATACTTTTCACAAAGGGCCAGCACTTTGGCTTTAACTGCCTCCTTGTTGCCTTCAAAGTCTTTTGCGATGAGGGTGATGCATTCGGCAACCACTTTCATATCCTCTTCCTTCAGACCGCGGGTGGTCACGGCAGGGGTGCCAAGACGGACACCGCTGGTGATCATCGGCTTCTGGGGATCATCGGGGATGGCGTTTTTGTTGCAGGTGATGTTCACCTCGTCCAGCCAGTTTTCCAACTGCTTGCCGGTAACATCGAAGGGGCGCAGATCCACCAGCATCAGATGGTTATCGGTGCCGCCGGAGACCAGTTTGAAGCCCTGTTCCAAAAGGGCATCGGCCAATGCTGCGGCATTTTTGATGATCTGCTGCTGATAGGTTTTGAATTCGGGTTTCAGCGCCTCGCCGAAGCAGACAGCCTTGGCGGCGATGATGTGTTCCAGCGGACCGCCCTGGGTGCCGGGGAAGATGGCCTTATCAATCTTTGCGGCATATTCTTCCTTGCAGAGAATCATACCGCCTCTGGGGCCGCGGAGAGTTTTATGGGTGGTGGTGGTGACAAAATCGGCATAGGGCACGGGAGAGGGATGCAGACCTGCTGCCACCAAACCGGCGATGTGTGCCATATCCACCATCAAAAGGGCGCCGCAGGAATCGGCAATTTCCCGGAATCTTTTGAAGTCGATCACACGGGGATAGGCAGAAGCACCGGCCACAATCAGTTTGGGCTGGCATTCCTTGGCCAGTTTTTCCACCTCGTCATAGTCGATGAAACCATCGGCGTTGACGCCATAGGGAACAAAGTTATAAAGTTTGCCGGAGGAATTGACCTTGGCGCCATGGGTCAGATGACCGCCGTGGGCCAGGCTCATTCCCATCACCGTATCCCCTGCTTCCAGCATGGCAAAATAGACGGCATTGTTGGCCTGGGCGCCCGAATGGGGCTGCACATTGGCGTGTTCGGCGCCAAAGAGTTTGCAGGCACGTTCTCTTGCAATGTTTTCTACCTGGTCCACAAATTCACAACCGCCATAATAACGCTTGGCCGGATAGCCTTCGGCATATTTGTTGGTGAGCTCGCTGCCCATTGCGGCCATCACCGCAGGAGAAACGAAGTTTTCAGAGGCGATCAGTTCGATATGGTCTCTCTGACGGCCAAGTTCACGCATCATCGCATCGCCCACTTCAGGGTCTGCCTGCTGCACAAATTCGATGGTCTTCATCCGATTTTCATACATATTTGATTACTCCTTCCATCCGGAACGGGAATTTATGAGGGAAGAGATATACTCTTTGCTCAGCGTTGATAAAAAGATCAGACAAATTCTTCTCCTGTCTGATTCAAAATGGCGGCGCGATTGATTTTACATCGAACCGCAGCCAGGGCGGGACAATAGGTTTTAATCGCATCATACAAGAGCATGGGAGAAAGGGTATTCTCCTGGGTGGCGACCAACTCGGCATCCAAACAGATTGTTTCAGACTCTTTTGTGATCTGATGCTGCCGGATCAAGGGCAGAAGATTGATTTCTCTCGGACCTTTTTTGGTGAATTTTTCCATCAAAAGTTCCGGCCAGGTGAACAGATCTTCCAAAAGGGCGGCAGGTTCCTTTTCTCCTGTTTCAAAGGTGAAACGATAGACGGCAGAGCCGATGGTCTTCACGTGCATCTGGGGCCGGGCGACCTTTTTGACCGGGAAATCTTCCGGCAGGGCGGCCCGAAGAGCATTTTCCACTGCACAGACAGGCATTTCTTCGGTCAGGCGGAAATCCATCACCTCATAATCGCTGTAAACCCCAAGGGAAAGGGGCAACGGGAAACTGCAATAGATATGGGGGTTAAACCCTTGGGAATACCAGACCGGCAGAAGCGAGCGTTTCAAGGCCCGCTGCATCATACGGTTCATATCCAGTGTTGAGATATAAACGCCGTTTCCCTGTTTGCCGAAAAAGAGACGGTAATCAACCAAAACATTTCCCTCCTTGGCAATAGCGATTGGCACCGCAACCGGCACACTGTTGACGGCAGTTGGCGGTGGTTTGTGCCGCATGGGCTTTTTTATTTTCCCGCACAAAGAACTCCTTGCTCACACCGTAATCGAGCAATTCCCAAGGGAAGATTTCGTCATATTCCCTGCGGCGGTTGGCATAAAAGGTGGGATCAATGCCGCATTCATCCAGAGCCTCCTGCCAAAGTTCCGGTTTGAGATGATCGTCCCAGGAATCGAATTTGCAGCCCTTTTCATAGGCAGAAAGGAGCAGTTTGCCCAATCTGCGATCGCCGCGGGCAAAGATGCCTTCCAACACGGTCACATAAGAATCGTGATAACTGACGGAAATCTTTTTGGAACTGATATGGCTGCGAAGCAGGGCCTGTTTGCGTTTGAGTTCCTCTCTGGTGTTTTGAGGCTCAAATTCAAAAGGGGTGAAGGGCTTGGGCACAAACCCGGAAACGGTGACAGAAACCCGGACACTCTTTCCCTTGGGTCGGTTCGGCAGGGCATAGAAAAGATCCACAACCTTTTGGGCGGTTTCAGCAATGCCGATGATATCTTCGTCTGTTTCGGTGGGCAAACCGATCATAAAATAAAGTTTGATGTTGGAATGGCCACCCAAAAAGGCGATCTCGGCGGTGCGCAGAATATCGCGCTCGGTGATGTTTTTATTGATGGCATCCCGCAGACGCTGGGTGCCGGCCTCGGGGGCAAAGGTGAGGCCGCTTTTTCGGACAGCGCCGGTTTTTTGCAGCATCTCTTCTGAAAAATTATCAATCCGCAAACTGGGCAGAGAGAGGTTGATCTTTTCCTTTTCCGTCCAGCCAAGGAGCGCATCCAGCAGTTGATCCAACTTGGCATAGTCGGTGGTAGAAAGAGAAGAAAGGCCCAGTTCATCATAACCGGTGGAGTCGCAAAGGCTTTTGCCCTGTTTGTTCAGTGTTTCGAAATTTTTCTCTCTAAAAGGGCGATAGATGAAGCCCGCCTGACAGAAACGACATCCCCGAATGCAGCCCCGCAACACCTCCAACACCGCACGGTCATGAACCGTCTGGGTATAGGGCACCACAAACTTTTCGGGGTAATAAACCTGATCAAAATCTTCGATCACCCGTTTTTCCACCGGCAGAGGAGCATTCCCTTTTGCAGTCATAGACCGGATGGTTCCATCTTCGTGATAGGCAATCTCATAAAGAGAAGGAACATAAAT
>JAFQMB010000185.1 GCA_017421095.1 Oscillospiraceae bacterium | reverse complement strand
TGAACAAAAAACAGCAACAGGTGATTTTGGAGTATGTGGAAAAAGGCGATGTGACTTTGGTTGCCGCCACCACAGAAAACCCTTATTTTTATGTTTATCCGGCTGTTCTTTCCAGATGCATTGTTTTTGAATTCAAACCGGTTGCGCCAAAAGAACTTCTCCCTGCCCTTCACCGTGGCGTGGAATTTTTATCCAAGCGCGAAGAAGAAACCGCTACGATCGAGGAAGAAACGCTTCTTTATCTGGCTTCCTGTGCCGGCGGCGATGTTCGAAAATCCTTGAACTTTTTGGAAATGCTTTGGTATATGACGCCTTCAGAAGACAAAATCCGGCATTTGACCTTAGAAAGTGCCAAAGAGGTTTGCATTTCCGCCAATGCCCGCTATGATAAAGACGGCGACGCTCATTATGACCTCCTTTCTGCCCTGCAAAAAAGCATCCGCGGTTCCGATCCGGATGCTGCGGTTTTCTATTTGGCCAAACTCCTGGAAGCAGGAGACCTTCTTTCTCCCTGCAGAAGATTACTGGTTATTGCATCTGAAGATATCGGTCTTGCCTATCCCGCGGCCTCGCAAATCGTCAAGTCTCTTGTGGATTCCGCCACCCAATTGGGATTGCCCGAGGCACGAATTCCCCTGGCGCACGCCGCAATTCTTTTGGCAACCGCCCCAAAATCCAACACCGCAATTACAGCTATTGACCGGGCAACCATAGATATTCGCCGTGGAAAAGGACAGCAAATCCCGGCGTTTTTACGGGATGCCCATTATGCCGGCGCTGAAAAACTCGATCACGGAGTCGGGTATGTTTATCCCCACGGGCAAAAAAACAATTATGTTCCCATTTCCTATCTGCCAAGTGATCTGACACAAACAAAATATTACCGTTTCGGAGATAATAAAACCGAGCAGGCTGCAGCGGCTTATTGGGAGATGGTGAAGGGAGAAGCAAACAAATAACTTGCATTTCCCGTATGTTTCCCGTATAATAAAAAGGCTGTATTGTATTTCATGATGATTGACCGACAGTAGTTCGGATTATTATCGCAGGAGGGACCCGTTTTGGAACTGAAACGCATCTGCATCAATTGTATGACCCCCTTGGAACCGGATTCCGTTGTTTGTCCGGCGTGTGATTGCCTTCAAACCAGGGCGGCAGCACCGGGTGAATTGCAGCCAGGCACGGTGTTGCAGGAACGCTATTTCGTAGGCAAAAGCATTTGCTCCAACGGTGAGGGTATCACCTACTCCGCCTATGATCTGGTCAGCGAAGTTCGTGTGGAACTTCGGGAATTCTTCCCTGCCAACCTTTGCACCAGAGATCGCGATTCTTCCAAGGTGTTGCCCAATGCCGGAACCGAAAGTCGTTATAAAGCCCTGTTGCTGGATTTTGTGGATCTTGCTAAAGTTTTGACCCGTTCCCGCAGCCTCACCGCTGTGATTCCGGTTCAGGATATGTTTGAAGAAAATAACACCGTTTATACCGTCAACCCCTATGTGGAAACAATTACCCTGAAAGATTATCTTCTTCGTATGGGCGGTGAACTTCCCTGGGAAACCTGCAAATCCATGTTTGCACCGGTGATCAGCGCTCTGAACACCATTCATACCACTGTTTCCCAATATCACCTGGGCATCAGCCCCGAAACCATTTTGGTGGACAAAAATGAACAGTTGCGTCTTTCCGGTTTTTCGATCGAAGCTTTGAGGGTTGCAAAAAGTGATATCATCCCCGAATTGGCATCCGGTTATGCGGCACCTGAACAGTATAATTCCGCCAACTGGATCGGCCCATGGACAGATGTTTACGCACTGGCCGCTGTGATGTATAAATGTGTCACCGGCACCATGCCCCCCGAATCTTCCAGCCGCGTGATGGGTGAAACCCTGCTCCCCGCAAACAAACTGGTGAAAAACATTCCCATCAACATTTCCAATATTCTGTTTAAGGCAATGAATATCTCGCCCGAAAAGCGTACCCAATCGGTGGAAGATTTGATCGTTTCTTTCTCGGAAAAGGCAGAATTTGAAGATCCGGTGGTCACTCCTCAAAAGAAGAAAAACAGCAAGATGATTTATGTTTGGATTGGAATTATTGCTGTTTGTTTGGTAGCGATGGTTGCTTTGGGACTGAAACTTCTTCCTATGATTATGGGAGAAGGCCCTTCCGGTGAAAGCAGCAGCGGTTATTTGGAATTTTCTTCCGCCACCTCGGAACCGGTTTCCGATGAGGTTGGTTCCGAGGTCAGCAGCACGCCTGTCGACACCAAGCTGGAAGATTACGTAGGAAAATTGTATAATGAAATCAAAGAAGACCTTGCCAAACTGGGTAAAGTCGAAGTGGAAGAAGTTTTTGATGATGAGGTCAAAAAGGGCGAAATCATGGAACAATCCCCTGCCGCCGGTGAAGAACTCGGCGATGAAGGCATCATCAAACTGACCGTCAGCAAAGGCCCCGAGTTTTATGACTATGCTGCTTTGATCGGCAACAAACGCACCTTGGTGTTTGTAAATGCAACACTCAGTTCGTTGGGCATTGATCCGACCCGCATTACTGTGGAATATGATGACACCACCGACAAGGATTTGGATGGAACCGTCAGTCGTATCGAGAGTTTGGATGAAGGCAAGATCGCTTTGACCACCGAAGATCCGATTGTGATCTATGTCTCCAGATATACTGAAGAGACCAGCGAAGAATCTTCTGAGGGAACTTCCGAACCCGGTTCCGAAGATGCATCTTCCCTGCCACCTGATGAATCTGAAAGCGAAGATCCGGCCGAGCCCATTGACTAAAAAACAGTTTTCTTTTAACACTGACAAGAAAGAATCGAGGAAATGATCATGATTGCACTTGGTTGTGACCACGGTGGCTTTATTTTGAAAGAAGCCATCCGTTCTGTGATTGAAGCCACCGGAAACGAATGCAAGGATTTTGGTTGCTTTTCCGAAGCCTCTGTCGATTATCCTGTGATTGCCCAAAACGTAGGTCGGGCTGTTGCCTCGGGCGAATGTGAAAAAGGGATTTTGATCTGCGGTACCGGCGTCGGGATGAGCATCGCCGCAAACAAAATTCACGGAGTTCGCTGTGTGGTTTGTTCTGATTGCTTCAGCGCCAAACTTTCCCGGATGCACAATGATGCGAACGTGTTGTCCCTGGGCGCTCGGGTTTTGGGACCGGAACTGGCCAAAATGATCACAGAACTTTGGCTGACCACCCCCTTCGAAGGTGAAAGACACGCCAGACGAGTGGGCATGATCAATAAACTGGATAACGGCGAAACCCTTTGATTTTCCCTAAATAAAAAACGCCCTGCTTCATTTAATCGATGAAGTGGGGCGTTTTCTATAGCTGTTTTCTGTTTTTTACTCTTTTGTCAGATTCCGGATCCAACCAAACCTGTTAACTTTTATGACCGCTACAAAACATTTCAAAATCTGATCGCTTTTCAGACAGAAAAATGTCACCCAAACCGGCGCCTGAAAGACATAAGCTGCCAGAAAAGAAAAAGGAAGAACGATCAGCCATTGATGGATCAGATCATTGATCAAAACGAATCGGGTGTCGCCTCCGCCGGTCACTATCCCGGTCAAGCAGGCAACCTGATAAGAGGTGCCGATCACTGTGACAGAAAGGATGCCAATGAAAGTGGCAGCAAGCTTGGCTGTTTCACCTGTAACCTGATAAAGACCAATGATCCAATTTTTGGATGACCAGAGAAGCAGGCCGGTCAACAATCCGATCAGCAAATAAATCCATTGAAGTTTCCTGGTGTATACCTTCACCTTCGGAATATTCCCTTCTCCGACCGTTTTTCCGATCAAAACCCCCGATGCATTCGCTGAACCATAACAAACCACGGTGACTACTTGAAAAATCGTGGTTGCAATGGAATTTGCAGCAATGGGAGCATCCCCAAGATGCCCTAAAATAGCGGTTTGTACCCCCATAGCAATTCCCCAAACGGTATTGGAACAGATCAAAGGAAGTCCCACTCGCAAGTAATCCCGAAACAAATGTTTATCTAAGGCAAACAGATATTTCGGCCGCCAGCGGATTTTTTTATCCACCCATAATGTATAACTGCCGACCAGCAGGAATTCAATCACCCGGGATCCCAGCGTTGCCAGAGCAGCACCCTTTACTCCCAGTTCCGGGAATCCCCATTTCCCGTAAATCAAAACATAATTCAAGAAGACGTTTACAAACAAAGCCGCTGTTGTTGCACCGAATCCAACCCAAACCGTTTCCGCCGACCGTAAAGAAAAAAGCAGGATGTTGGTGATGGCAAAAAAGAGATACGACCAGCAAACAACAGTCAAATACCTTGCTCCCTCTTCGATTACCGGCTGCACATCGGTTAAAAGAGAAAGAACCTGTTTTGGAAAATAAAATGTGACGGTTGTAGCTGCCAACGCAACAATAATTGCCAAAACCATTCCGATATCGGCGACCTTCTTGATGGGTTCCGTCTGCTTTTTTCCCCAATATTGGGCACCCAACACAACGATTCCATTCCCGATGCCCATCACCATCATCTGAAGTAAAAACTGGATTTGATTGACCAGTGCCACCCCGGAAAGAGCATCCTGGCTATATCTCCCGATCATCACATTATCCGCCAAATTCACCGCAAAAGTGATCAAATTTTGCATAGCGATGATCAATGTCATAGACAGAAATGCAAAATAGAATTGTTTGTTTTTCATCAAAGAACGCATAAAATATCCCCAAACAAATTGATATACCCTATCATAACAGACTGCCAGAAAAATTGCAACAAAGAAGACCGGAAGGCACACCCCCCCGGTCTTCTCTTTGGTTTTATTGATCATTTTCGGGGCGCCTTCCCCATTTTTCCTCCAACTCGGCCCTTCTCTGTTCTTCTTCGTAACGAAGGGTCACATCATCCTGGAACACCGCCTCTTCCTCGTCTTCCACAGGATCCAGCGGATTGGGACTTCCCTGTTCCTCATAATACGGATCGATCACGTGTTTTTTCACCAGCGGGAAAACATTGAAGAGAATCATATACCCGCAGAAAGGGGCAGAAAGTAAAACGAAATACATAATCCCAAGCGGCAGAATAAGATTCCAGGAAAGCATCAGGACACCGACCAAAACAAACAAAACAATTCCAAGCAAATTGATGAAATTAACCTTTACACCGAGACCGGAGAAATAAAAAGAGTTTTTGATCAAACTCTTCATTTTGAAATCGAAACTCACCAGCATCAGATAAAGATAGAAACTCATAAACAGGAAAATTATGCCAATGCTCAGGCTGATGGCCAGACCGCCCATATAAATATAGAAATTCATATCTTTGGTTTCAATTGCGCTGACAACTGAAAAATAAAAATAAACCGCAAAGCCATCAATGGCAAAAAAGATTGTTTGCAAGAGGAAAACAACAGTCCCCTGTTTCCAATTATTCTTAAAGGCAGAGAAAAAGTCATCCTTCAGAAATACCGGTCTTCCCAACACATGGTTGCGCAACACATAGGTAAAAGCCGCAGTTGCTGCCCCGATGGTTACAATGGGAAGGCACATCAGAATATAAAGCAGATTCAAGCTGATCAGATTCCAAAATTTTCGTCCGAATTCCTCCCAAAAACGGAAAAACGGCTTTTTTACGGGCTCGTTCTTGCGAACCCCTTTTCCCTCTTTATACTGATTGCCAAACAAACCCATGACAACCTCTCCTTTACACTTCCAAAATCTTTATTTATCCGGCGGCCAACCCGGAAGGAAAAATCCAACAGGTCAAAACCGCTTTGATGCAGTTTGAAATAAACACCAACCCCAACAGAAACAGGCATCTGCGCCGATGGAGTTTCAATTCTATTATGGGCTTTTCTCCGTCTGACAGGATTCTTTTTTGCAATTGATGGGAAAGTTTTTTGGTGCAAAAGGCGGTTTTGGAAAAGAACAGCAATACCAAAGCCTCCGGCAATAACAGAACAAATAAAATCAAAAAACTACCCTCTGCTTTCAAAAGAGCCCAGCAAAAGGAAAATAACAAGCCGGTGCAAAAAGCACGAAACCAAACAATCACACCGGGAAGCCAGCCGGCATAAAGCCCGGTTCCAAGAAAAAAGAAACCGCCAAGCACCCCGAGATCCGGAAGGATCATTCGGATGAAAAGTTGCAAAAAAAACGGCAAACGAGAATTTGACGGGGAAAAAAATGCCAAAAGACAGGCAGAAAAGAAATCTGCCGATTCCTTGGAAGCGCGAAAAGCAACCAAAACACCGCAAAGCAAACCGAAAAGTGGTAGCAAATAGGCTGATTTTGCTGTTATAAACTCCAAAAATAACAGAAAATGGGATCTTTTGGATGAATCTTTTTCTTTCCTTTTGGGACGCGATAACATCCTGAAAGGATATCTCATAACCGCAACGCTCCTTACATTTCAGGCAGAAAACACCCTGTCTTTTTGAAATGTATATGCAAAATTGCAACGTTGCATGTCCAAAAAGGAATTTTATTTTCCGGAAAGTTCCTCTGCACGGCGGGTGCAGGCGACAAAAGAGGCTTCCAATCCTTCCAACCAGCGATAATTTTCCAACTGGTCCAGCATCGCAAGGGTGGTCCCACCGGGAGAACAAACCGCACGGGACAATTCTTTCGGTGAACGGGAGTCGGTAAGCATCATTTTCGCGCTGCCAATCATGGTTTGGCAGAAAAGCTGCAGAGCATCTCTTTCTTCCAAGCCAATGGAAGAACCATATTTCATCACTCGATCGGCCATTTCAAAAAAGATCGCCGGACTGCTGCCGTGAATGGCAATCTCAGCATTCATTTTATCTTCGGTAATTTCTGCGGTAACCCCACCGGCGGCAAAAAGCGCCTCCGCTTCAGCAAAATCAGAATCCGAAGCCAACTTTCCGCGGCAAAGAACCGCCGCACCCTCCCCAACCAGCAAAGGGGTATTGGGCATCACACGGATTACAGGCTGCCCGGGAAGGGCATTTTCCAAGGTTTCCAGCGTAATACCGGCCGCAATGGAAAGGATAACCCGCCGTTTTCCGGAAACGGCAGCGGCAATCTCCGGCAAAGCATCTGCAAAGTTCTGCGGCTTGACAGATAAAACGATCAAATTACTGGCGTTTACCAGTTCTGATATACTTGCACAGACAGTATAACGATCGCCGATAAACTTTTCATACGCTTTGGCATTACGATCATAAAGGCAAACAGGATTTGGAATTCCCCCTGCAATGGCGAAAGCCATATTTCCTGCACCGATAAAACCGATTGTTTTCCGATCCATCAACACCACTTCCCTCAATTTGAAGAAAAGGGAGAGGGAATTTCCCCTCTCCCTTTCACGGGTTAACACCAAAATTGGGATTTATTCCGCCTTTCGATGAAATCGCAGGCGAATTCCCAAAATTCCACCGATCATTCCGCAGCAACTGCAAAGAATCAATTTGCTCCAGGCAGCCGAACCCAAAGCAGATCCGTCAATCAACAGACCAATTGCGATCAAGACCCCCGACAGCAAAAGCCCACTACAAAGCCCCATCAACCAGCCGCGCTTTTGATTCCAAAAAGCCACCAAAAAACCGCAACAAATCGCCCCCGCTCCCACACAAACCCCGGAAAATGCAGGGATTAAGCTGTGTGGATAGTCTTTTGTTACCAAAAGAATCGAAAAAATCAGTTGGAACAAGAGCATCATTGCAAATCCGGCCAAAAGAGAAATCAAAAAGCGAACAGCCACAATGCCAAACCCGGATGATCTTTTATTTGTTTCTTCCATCAAAACCCCTCCCCCACCATTTTGGGCTTGGTGAGATGTTTATGCGGAAGAATTATTCTTTATGAATCAGACTCAGGACTCTTCGTGAACGGTGTTGTTCGCCTGAATGGCCCAACGCTGGAAACGAACCTTGGAACGATCGGAACCGGTTTCGATCACGACGGTATCTTCACGCAGGCTGGTCACAATACCGACCACGCCGCCGATGGTGGTGATTTCGTCGCCGATCTGAATATTGCTGCGCATCTTGGCAGTTTCCTTTTCCTTTTTCTTCTGGGGACGGATCATCAGGAAATACATCAGAACAAACATCAAAACCAGCATAAGGGGCATGCTCCAGTTGGCGATAAAAGCCTCAAGGCCGGTCAACTGAGAAGCGTTTTCCACAGCACTTGTGGCAGCAGAAGTGGCGCCGGAAGCAGCGTCCAAAAGAGTAAAAGCATTGAAAGTCATAATTGCATGACACCTCCATACAGAATACATCAATTATACCCTCTTCTGCACGAATATGCAAGCGAATTTTTTATGAACAGAAGGGTTTTAACAGCTTTTCTTATTGTTTTCTTACGAACAAAACAGACGCTTTTCAATGTTGACAATCATTTAATCAAATAGTAGAATAAAATGAGCCTGATTTCAAGCAAAAGAAAACCTGCTCCATAAAACGGAGGAAAAAATATGACAATCAAACAAAAAAAGAACATCGCCCTTTTGGCAATCGAGGAGTTGAAACAAAAGTATCCCGACGCCATCTGTTCTTTGGAATACAAAAAACCTTATGAATTGCTCTTTGCCGTTCGTCTGAGCGCCCAATGTACCGATGCGCGGGTCAATCAGGTGACTCCCCATCTTTTTGCCGCTTTCCCTACCCTGGAATCCTTTGCAAAGGCTGATGTAACAGAAGTGGAAAAAATCATTTTCTCCTGTGGGTTTTACAAAGCCAAAGCGGCCAGTTTGGTAGCATCCGCAAAAATGCTGTTGGAGGAGTTTGACGGCCAAGTCCCCAATACCATGGAAGACCTTTTAAGGCTGCCGGGAGTTGGCAGAAAAACAGCCAATCTAATCCTGGGGGATGTATATCATCAGCCTGCCATTGTGGCAGATACCCATTGTATTCGCATTTCCGGCAGATTGGGATTGACCGATTCCAAAGATCCCCTCAAGGTGGAAATGGCTCTGAGACAGGTGATCCCACCCGAAGAAGGCAGTGATTTTTGTCATCGTATTGTCTTATTTGGCAGAGATATTTGCGACGCCAGAAAACCCGATTGCGGCAATTGCCCTATGAAAGACTTTTGTCCTTCCGCCGGAAAAATAGATAAAAAGCCTGCAAAAAAGGCATACTGTTAAAATCCATAGAACATTTAAACCTCAAACAATAACACCCCGACAGAGTTTTTCTGTTGGGGTGTTATCTTTTTCGGGTAAACGGAAGCATTCTTTTCTGTCTATTCCCCGTTTAAATGCTTTTTCAGTCGACTGATGGCCGACTTTTCTATGCGGGAAACATAAGAACGAGAGATCCCAAGTTTCTTTGCAACCTCCCTTTGGGCGTATTCCCTTTCATAAGGAGAAAGCCCGTATCGCATTCGCAAAACCTGCGCCTCCCGTTTTGGAAGACGTGTCATTTCCCGCAAGAGCGCCTCTTTCATCAGCCGGTCTTCCACCTCATCTTGGGGATCGGAGGGATCCAAAACGGGATCAGCAAACAAAGTGCGGCTGCTTTCCGGATCTGCTTCGGTCAATTCCTGCAAAGAAACATCCCGTTCTGTTTTTTTATTGGCCCGGAATTTCATCAGAATTTCATTTTCCACACACCTGGCCGCATAAGTCGAAAACCGAACACGCCGTTCGGTTGAAAAGGTGTCAACCGCCTTCAAAAGGCCAATGGTGCCGATACTCAAAAGATCCTCTTTCGACTCGGCATGGGTATCATATTTCTTGATCACATGGGCCACCAAGCGCAGATTATGTAACACAAGCCGATCTTTTGCTTCCTTTCTCTTGGCTGGATCCTCACTTTGCAGTTGGGCAAAACATTTGGTTTCCTCTTCAGCAGACAATGGTTTCGGATAGGCGCTGTTCCCGGTAAAATGCAATAAAAACAACCAGCGAAGCCCGGATAAAAGTTCCAACAGACCAAACATCTCACATCCCCCTTTCTGTTATAAAAGGGATATATGCTGTAGCGTTGTCCGATTATCCAAAATCAAAACCCCTCTGAAGCAACATGCGGATGCCGGCAGAGGGGATTTGGTATTTTTTGTTATATCTTCAGACGGGAATCAATTCTTTTTCGGACTCTTAGAAAATTTAATGTCCCCCACAGAAACAGCCGTATCCTTTAAATCATCGTTGCTACCGGAGAAGCCGATACGGAAAGCCTCAATGGAGTTCAGCGGCATTATCTCTCCACTTGCGTTACGCAAATATTCCACCGGGAAACGAAGATATCCTTTGAAACCACCAAAGTTTGCAAGGCAACCATCATAGTTAAAAGAAACCGCGCGCCAAACGCCTCGTTCTTTTATATATGCCTTCATATCCTTGCCGTTGCAAGAGTCAGTAGAATAGATATCTCCATCAGAAACAAATGTAAAGTAAAGACGGGAGAATTTGGCATCGCTGCAATCCAACCACAACCAAACCTGATCGGCACCGGTGGCATCCGCAGGAAGATTCCGCTTGAACTGATAATATTGATAAACGCCCGTTCTCAGCAGTATGGTCACCACACGGTCGCCGTTGTTGGGAGTGATGACCAGATCGGAAGCGCCATCTCCCCTTTCAATCGGCGGCCAACAGGCATACTCGCTTTCATGTATCAGTTTTTTATCCAACGGCAGATCAGAAAAGCGCAGAAACGAACCGAATTTCAAATCCTTGGGCAGATTCAAAAAATGGTCAACCGGTTCTCGGTCAAACCGGGAATAGGAAGGAGAACAAAGAGGTTCGCTCACCTGATGGTCAAAATCCAGCGCAACCAGTTCCAGATGATAGGTTCCTTTTCCAAAGAAAGAGAAGGGCGCCAGTTTGCTGATGGTCAAGGAACGCTCCAACTCATCTGCGATTTCCTCTTTTTGATCCTTCTGATAAAAGTCAGAATAAATGCCGACCGTTTTCAAAACATCCCCGGTTTCGTCGTCCACAAAGCGAAGACGATAAGATTCAATCATATCTTCTGCCTTGGCAGCGGTAAAACCGATCACATATTGGGGTAAGGCCGCTTCAGGATCCTTCACCTTTTCCACCAACTTTGCTCCTTTGGGGAAGGCAGGCTTTGCGGGCAGATTGGCTTTTCTGGTTTCTTCGGAATAAGGGATCAGCTGGCTCTTGTTTTCGTCGGGGGCAGGCAGATACCAAGGCTCTTTGATGACCTTTTCGCCGAAAAAGTCCAGTCTGGTAATGCGGCTGTTTCCATCTTCATCCATTTCCACCAACATTCC
This sequence comes from Oscillospiraceae bacterium, assembly GCA_017421095.1. Classification (GTDB taxonomy): domain Bacteria; phylum Bacillota; class Clostridia; order Oscillospirales; family Ruminococcaceae; genus RGIG1943. The sequence goes on along the minus strand of JAFQMB010000185.1, from coordinate 1,328 downwards.
CTGGGAAAAGCTGTGGCAATCGTTGGGTTCGCTGCCCGAAAGAATATCCACAAAGGGAATGGATTCATCATCCGGATCCCAGGCTTCCAGAGAGGCAAAATACACAGAAGAAGTGCCAATAGCGGTGAACTCTTTCTGCCAGATATCTTTTTCATGCTGCAAAGGAAAATGCAGATGACCGGAGAAATAAACCACTCTGGGGTGTTCGGCCAAGATGGAATAAAGCTGAGAAGACGACCAATAACTACCGTCCCCTCCGGCATAGTTGCTGCCGTAACAGGTGTCGACAATCATAGGATGCGCACAGACAAAAATGGGGAGATTGGGCGCCGTTTCCGCTTCAGCCCGACAAAGTGCATTTTTCAGCCATTCCTTGTCTTCCTTGCGATAATCCACCCCGCCGGAATACTGATGGGCGTTAACCATAATAAAAGGCACACCTTTCAAAATTACCATATGGTTACCGGCCGCAATTTCTTCCCTGGTGGCCCCTTCATAAACCTTTCCACGGAAAACCCGAACAAAATCTTCCCCCACGGTAAAGGGTGCTCCCAGTAGTTCATGGCGATAGCGTTCATGGTTGCCCTGGGCAAAAAGCAGTTTAGTCTGATCCAGATCAAAATGCCGTTCCATGATATCGCGGAACTCTTCCATCTGTTCCGGCAGACCGTAATCAGTCAGATCCCCCGGGAAAAAGACCGCATCAATATCGCCGTACTTTTTAATCTGTTCAAAGGCCTTATCAAGTTTCAAAGAAGTTTCCTGGCCTTTTCCCATGATATGCAGGTCACTCATAACCGGAAAACGCAGGACGATACGATCTTCTGCAAATGCCATAATCTTTTCCTCCGAAATTGGATTTTAATTCCTGTTAATTATGAAGCAAAGGGGTTTGAAATGTCAAGTGCAACACAAGGCCTGTAAGCAAAAAACCAAGGACGATTCCAAAAATTCCAAGCAGAATGTTCAAAATAACCAGTCGGCCGACGGGGCGGGCCTGTTCCTGCCAAATGGGAACAATCTGTTGCAGAATACTGCGCAGAATTCCGGCAACCAAAATAATCGGGCTGGCCAGAAACGCCATAGCACCGGCAAGGCGATGGATAGCGCCAATGACAACAAACATCACGAAGACAAACGCTTCCAGCCGAAAAATCATCTCGTTTTGTGTCTGACGCTTTTCTTCTGCCATACGCAGTTCCAGTTCTTTATTGCTCCGATGCAGTTCACTCACAGAAAACACCCCTTTTTGTCTTTTTTACTTTTTCTTACCGGCCACAGGAACAGGATGGGTCAATTTTTCTTTTAGATACATACCGGTAAAACTC
>JAFQMB010000184.1 GCA_017421095.1 Oscillospiraceae bacterium | reverse complement strand
TTTCAAAGCCTTCCAGCACCCAATAAAGTTTCTTTGCCAAAACAAACCCCTTTTGCATCAGCCGTTTGACCCTTTTTTTGAGTTTGGCAAGCGGAGCAAAGGGAAATTTCTTTGCCTTTTCCAAGGCAGATTGATACGCATAAAGGGCAGCAAAAGCATCTTTTGCCGTTTGAGATGCCGCTTCCTGTAACAAGCCATCGGTTGCAAGGCAATCTTTATGCATCACAAGATCACAAAAAACAGAAACCTTACGCTCTTTTATCAAGGCAGACAGAATCTCTGCCTGCTTGGCGCCGCTTTCAAAAGAAGCGGAAAGACAGGTATCAAAATCCGACCGACAGAAGACAGCCTGGACAAGATTGCAGCCCCGTTTGAGCAGTTCTTCGGCCGAAAGTTTTTTTCCAAAAGGAGTAAGCGGTTTGATATCCCCGCCGGTAAAACAGGCAGAAAGCAGTGTCAGACAGGATGTTTCCTCTTTCAGTCGGAAAGAAAGGGCTTCATAATAACCGCTTTGGGGCAGCGCATCGCAAGAAAGCAGTTGAATATGGGAGGTTTGCAGCAGTTTGAACCCTTCTTTTGCATCCGAAACGCAGGGCAGGCCGAACAATTCTTTCTCATTTTTCGGGGAAATCAGCACCGTTTCCACAAAGGCTTTTTGCTCTTCGAGAGCGGAAAGAAGCCGTAAAAGGCCGTCCCGCTCGCCACCGATATCCACCAAAACACCGATTTTATTCACCCTGTCGCCCCCCTCCGTTTCTTTATCGTAAAATATCCCTATCATAGTTTCATAAATTATAACACAACTCTCTTTTGCTTTGCAACCAATGGAAAAGAAAAACCGCTGGTTTTCACAAAATATCCGGGCTGCTTTTTTGCTTTCTCTTTGGAGTTTGTCTTTATTTTCGAATCTTCTTTCCAAAATCTTCTTTTTACAAAGAATTCTTGTTATCACGGCATTGCGTATGATATAGTTAAATAAACAGCCAATATTTTTGTTTGGAGGTATCAGATTTATGAAAAAACTCCTTTCGATGCTTTTGTCTTTCCTTCTTCTTTGTTCTCTTCCCTTCTCGCTTTCTGCTGGGGCAGACTCTTATCTGTATCACCAGGATTTTTCCAATCTTTCTGCCGGCAGCGCTCTGCCCGAAGGATATGAAACCAAGGGATCTGTGAGTGTGAAGGACGGATATATTGAGATTGCAGCCGGAGGAATGTTGCTTTTGCCGGCCAATCTGACCCATTCCGATTTTGTTTATGAGGTGGATTTCACCATTACAGATGCCGCGGAAGGCACCAGATGGGCCGGCTTTATCTTCCATGCCAAGGGAAGTTCCGCCCAATCTGTCGGCAATTATATGCAGATGTGTTGCCGGCAGGATGCCACCCGCACCAACGGTCTTGAAGTAGCGGCTTGTGTCAGCGGCGGTTGGAAATATCCCGCCAATTATTCGGAAAGTTATACCGAGCCCATCGACAAAAACAAAAAATACACTGCAAAAATTATGTGCACCAACAACAAGGTTGCGCTCTCCTTGTTCTCCATGGGAGATCCTTCCGAAAAAATATTTGTGCTTGCCAATGCAGAGGTGATCGGCGAAGGTCGTTTCGGGATGCAGGCAAACGGAAGCAAACTTCGCGTTTACGGTGTGAGAATTTCCGAAAGCGTCACACTGCCCGGCAAAATCAGCAACGGCAGCGAATATGTGAAAAATGTTTATCTGCCCACCACCGGGATTGTGGCGCCCCCCACAGTGATTCGGGTGATGGATTCGGCGGAAGACCGAAATTCTTTGAAAAACACAGACGCTCCGCAGGTTGCCCTGTTTGATGACTCCACCTCGTTGGAGGAAGCCTTTTCCCTTTGCGGCACCAAGGTGATTCCTATGTTCCGCATTCAGTCTATGGACAAGGCAAAAGAGCTGCTTTCTTATGTGCAAAAAAACAGCCAGTTCGATCTGATTGCAGCTTCCGATAACAGCGAAATTTTGAAATATTTTTATAGTAAAGAGCCGACGGCAATCCGTCTTGCCTATTGGAACAGCGGCAAAAATGATGTGAAAGATCTGGTCAAAACGGTTTGGCAAAACAACGCCACCCTTTTAATCACCGAACAGAGTTTGAGCCGCAGCGATTGCGAATATCTGCAAAAACGCTTTGTTTCCGTTTGGTGTTATCACCCCCAACTGAAAAACGGCGGTTCAGCTGTGTTGGATGAATCCATCACCAAAGCGGCGCTGGATTGCGGTGCAAACGGCATTTTTGTTTCCGACCAGGCAACCCCTTATGCCCTTTATAAAGGGGTGAAGGATGTTCGCTATTGCCGTCGCCCCATCATCAATGCACACAGAGGAGCAAATACCATTGCCCCCGAAAACACGGTGGAAGCGATGATCGAAGCAGCCAAAGCCGGTGCCGATGTGGTGGAATGTGATGTTTGGGTCACCAAGGATAATCAGTTGGTGATCAATCACAACGGAAACATCAGAGATTATGTTTCCGATAAGAATCCTCCGGCCGACAGCATTGAAAACCATACCCGTGCAGAAATCAAGAAATACACCATCAAAGCGAAGAACAATTACAAAAACTGCAAATTCGCCTTTTTGGATGAAATGTTTGAGGTGCTGCAGGATTACCCCAATTTGGTTTTGGACATTGAAATCAAAACAGCAAACACCAATGTGCAGAAACTGATTGCCGATTTGGCAAAGGAATACGGTGTGGAAGATCAGATCATCTCTATCGCCTTCGGCGGTTCACAGGCCAAATTGATGCACGACACGATGCCCATTGGGGTTGGCAAACTCCACTCCGGATTGAACGGAACAACCACCGAGGTCATCTTCCAGGCGATGAAAATTGTGGGCGCTTCCGGGAGTGTGTTTAACCCGGATTGCTATTCCATGAACAAGGAAAAGGTCTACGGTATGCTCAGCCGCGGCATTTCCACCAATTTGTGGACCATCAACGGCGACGCGAATATGAGAGCATACGCCACGATGGGTTCCTCCTCTATCACAACCGACCAGCCCGCATCTGCCTATCAGCTTTTTGTAACCGAATTGGAAGGATGCCTCAATGCCGATGATATTCTTTACGGCAAGAACGAGGACCCCACTTCAGACGGAAATCAGAACAACGGTGAAAACCAAAGCAACAGCAGTAACCAGAACACAAACAATGGAACGGCAGAAGAAAAAGCCCCCTCTCTCCTTTGGCTTTGGATTCTGATCGGCGTCCTGGCTGTCGGCGGGGCTGTCTT
>JAFQMB010000183.1 GCA_017421095.1 Oscillospiraceae bacterium | reverse complement strand
GTGGGCGAGAAGGGGGCGGACGGGGTCGGAATCACTCAGGTGCAACAGACGGTGGTCAGCGGTGAAGACGGCGGACTCAATTTGGTGACAGTGACACTGAGCGACGGAAACAAGAGTCAATTCTCGGTAAAAAACGGCAAAAAAGGCGCAAAGGGCGAGCCGGGAGAAACCGGCCCGCAAGGCGCACAAGGCGACAAGGGTGAAAAGGGGGACAAAGGGGATGTCGGTGCAGTTGGCGAAAAGGGTGCTGACGGTATTCCTTGTACCCATTCCTGGAACGGAACGACCTTGACGGTGAACTCTGCGAGCGGCAGTTCTTCGGCCAACCTGAAAGGCGAGCAGGGCATTCAGGGTGAAAAGGGCGATAAGGGTGACCCGGGTATTCAAGGGGAACAAGGAGCTGCCGGCGTTGCCGGGAAATCTGCCTATGAAAGCGCAAAAGAGGGTGGCTTTACAGGGACAGAAGAAGAATTTGCAGTCAAACTGGCAGAAGATAACAGCGCCAAAGCCTTTTATATCGCTGTGACCCAAAATGAGGACGGCAGTTATACCTGTGATAAAAGTTATGACGAGATCAAAGAAGCTTATGAGAAGGACTGCACTTTGATTTGTGTTTATAACGGCGCAGAGAATCTGATGCTTCGTTATAACCAGGATTTTATGGGCGGCTTTTGGTTTGACGGCGTCGTGCTGGCTGAAATGTCCGGCCTTGGCGAAGGATTTCAGGTGCTGTCGGTTTATGTTTCTGATGGGGATATTCAGGTGTTTGTTGATCCGCTGGAAACTGCTGATTGGCAGGCTCAAAAGAGGTATACCGAAAAGGAACAGATGGTTGGTAATCAGCAGTTGGTTTCCGGCACCGTTTCGGGGATGACAGGCACGAAGGTAAAGACCTATCAAGAACTCAAGGTTGACTATGAAGGCAGCACCTATTACTGCCCGGTTCGAATTTATGAATCGGGAGGAGATATCACGGTTGTGATCGGCAACGGTTCTTTGGCTTTTAATACCGGTGAGGCAGCCGAGAACACCGGTGAGCCTTTCCTTTTTTACAGTATGCTGTCTTCCGACAATATCTCGGTTGTCTATGAGAAGGGCGATTCCCACCGTTTGAGTGTCTGGGGGGTGGAGGTGGATTATAACACCATCCCGATTGAATATCTGCCGGAGGAAGTTAAAAATGGCTCTGGTGTCAGCGGCGGTGTTTCTTCCTGGAATGATCTGACCGACAGACCGTTCTATGCCGAGGGTGGCGGTGTTGGCGTTCTTCTGGAAGAAACACATTTGGTGAATTCCGGCGTAGAAGGAGAAGAAGGTCAGTGGGTTTTGTCCAGTGTTTTGCCGTTTGTAGCAGGTGAAACATACACCGTGAACTGGAATGGAACGGAATACACCTGTGTTGCAAGGACGGAAACAATGAACGGTATCACGGCAACGGGGTTTGGGAATGTTGATGCAATGATGGAAACGGGCAATACTGGCGAACCGTTTATTGTTATGAATGCACCTGTTTTTCCTGCAACGGTGGTGATTGCTCTTGATGGTTCTACTTCGGCAACCATCAGCATTTCGGGGCCTTCTCCCGAAGTCATTCATAAACTGGATAACAAGTTCATTGATGCCGAGTGGATGGCGACAAAGACGGAGATCAGACGGGAACTGATGGCGGCACAATCCGTTGCAAACCAAGGGAGTATTATGGATGTGTTGCCCCGTGAAACTCTGGTGGCAGAAACAGAAGTCATCGTTGTTTATGACGGCACAGAATATGTTTGTGCTGTCCAGGTGTCAGGTGACGGTGACGGTTCAATGCACTGCGTCGGTAACGGGGAATTGTTCGGTTTGGATGGTTTTACAAGCAACGGAGAGCCTTTCATTATTGCCGGTTCCTCTTATAACGGCGGCACAAATATGGTTGTGTATTCCGATAGCGGAACACACACCATTGCAGTTTACGGGTGAAATTTGGAGTATAACAAACTCCCCAAAGAATATCTGCCCGAACTGACAAGCCCGAACGGAGCAAAATGGGTGTTGAGCGTTGCAGACGACGGCACACTTTCTGCCGTCCTGGTGCCCGGAACCATGCCCGAGGCGGTGATCATTACTTTCACGATTGACGGGACGAGTTATCAGGCCGAAGAAGGAATGTCCTTTGGTAAGTGGGCAGAAAGCGACTATAACACGGGCGGTTTTTATGTGGACAGCGAGAACACAGCCTTTTGTAACAGTGAAGGAAAGACCATCCAGAATTCCTATAATTATTATACCGTTGTTCCGTCAAGCCTTATTGCGGATGGTGGCGCATACGAAACAGTAGAAAACGCCGGTGACAATTAAATTGTATGTTGCAGATGACATAATTTCCGCAACAATAATTTTTCGGACCGGCAGAGAGAGAGGGGAAAATGAACGAGGCGGTTGTGGTTGCGATTCTTTCGCTCGTCGGAACCCTTGGCGGAACTTTTGGCGGCATCTTGACCTCCAATCGATTGACCAATTATCGGATCGGTCAGTTGGAAGAGAAGGTGGAAAAGCATAACAGAGTGATCGAACGGGTTTATCAATTGGAAAAACACGAGGCGGTGATGGACGAAGAGATTGAGCAGCTGAAAAAATATCACAAGTAAAGGAGAAGGCAAAATGACAAACTGGAAATGTTGGCTGAAGGCCGCCGGCATTCGCGCCCTCAAAACAGTGGCGCAGACGGGAGTTTCGCTGGTGAGTGTCGGAAGTGTGATGTCTGACATAGACTGGGTTGTGGTGGGGAGCGCATCCCTTTTGGCTGGGATTCTTTCTCTTTTGACCAGTATAGCGGGGCTTCCGGAATTGAAGGAGGAACGGTGAAATGGCTGTCAAGATTTATTTAGCGCCCAGCAATCAGGGAGCAAACAGATATGTCATAGGGAATACCAACGAACGGGATGTCTGCAACAGCATCACCGATAAACTTTTCGCCCTTTTGCAGGAATATGATGTGGCGGTCAGACGGGGCGTGAACAGTCAAACCATCCAGCAGAAGGCGGCAGAGGCCAATGCCTGGGGGGCGAGTGTTTATCTTTCCATTCATACCAATGCAGGGGGTGGAGAGGGAACAGAGGTTTGGTATAACCCCAAAAGAACGGGCAGTATGGCGTTTGCAAAATGTATATACGATGCTGTTGCGCCCAAAAGCCCGGGGCGGGACAGAGGGTTGAAAAGTTCGATTCTTTATTTGGATCTCAATCAACCAAAGATGCCCTGTTGTCTTTGCGAGTTGGCGTTTCACGACAATCGGACCGATACCGAATGGCTTTTGAACAGGCAGGAGGAGATTGCTGCCGCTTTGGTCCAGGGTTTGCTTGCTTACACCGGAATGAAGAAAAAGACGGCTGACAAGAAAGAGGAAACCGTCAACGCCCCTGTGGCGTCCGGTATGAAACTGACCCTTTCCAAAGTTTCTCTTTATGCGACGGCTGTCACGGCCGGGAAATCGGGAACCGTGACCGGGGTTTATTACCTTTGGAGTGATGCCAAGGTGGGTGGCAGATATCGGATCACCAACAGAAAAGAAAGGGTTGGGGTGGCAGGCCAGGTGACCGGCTGGATCGAGGCAAAATATGTGGAAGATGTAGCGGTCGGGGATAATTCGGAAAAGGCAGATGATGTTTATGCCGGGAAACAGCTGCAATTGGCAGGGGAAAATCTTTATGCCACCGCTGCCATCAAAAAAGCGGCAGGAAGAGTGACCGGCACTTACTATCTTTGGAACGATAAAAAGGTGAACGGCCGATATCGGATTACCAACAGAAAAGAAAGGGTTGGGGCGGCAGGTCAGGTGACCGGCTGGATCGACGAGACAGCAGTCATTTGAACAAGAATAAAAAACAGACAAAGGCCCGCAGGGAGGATTCTTCCCTGCGGGCCTCTTTTTTTATATCTGCGGCTCATTTGAAGAAAAAAGGGGGGAAAGAATCATTCTTTTGCGGAAGAAATTTCAAATCCTCTTGAAGAATCAAAGAAGAGAAGGTATAATATAAAAGACTATGGAAGGAGCACGAAAGGGGTGGAGAAATGGGCGGCAAAAGGTTGGGTGAGATGCTGAAAAAGACCGACTGGTGGCTGCTCTGTTCCGCTGTCGCCTGCTCTGTTTACGGGTTGGTTATTCTTTGGTCCATGGGGATGATGTTTTATGGCTCGGGCACGGCGCTGGTGAAGATGCAAACGGTGGCGGTGCTTTTGGGTGTGGGTTGCGCACTGGTGATCTCGTTTATTGATTACCATGTGATCGCGGCCTGTTGGAAGATCATTGCGCCGCTTGCGCTGCTTCTTGTGGGGCTGACTTTTGTGGTGGGTCTGCAGGCGGTGGGAACAGATGACCGTGCCTGGCTCGAAATCGGCGGTGTTTCGTTGCAACCCTCGGAGATTTTGAAAATTGCGTTTATTTTGACCTTTTCGGTGCACCTGGAACGGGTTCAGGAGCATATGAACAAGCCGCTTTCTCTGCTTCTCCTTTGCGTTCACGGGGCTTTTCCGGTGCTTTTGATCCATTTCCAGGGGGATGACGGAACTGCCTTGATCTTTGCTTTCATTTTTGTTTGTATGTTGGTGGCTGCCGGCCTTTCCTGGAAATATATTTTGGCGGCTTTGTTGGCCAGCCCGCTGCTTTTGGCTTTCGTTTGGTTTTTTGTGATGGATGATATGCACAGAAGACGAATCTGGATCGTTTTCCAACCGGAACTGGATCCCCTTGGGGACGGTTATCAGGCGATGCAGGGAAAGATTACACTGGGCAGCGGCCAGATGTTGGGCCGGGGACTTTTCAATGAGAGTCTTCGTTCGGTGCCGGCGATGAAAAACGATTTCATCTTTGCTTATATCGGCCAGGTTCTTGGTTTTTTGGGTTGCCTTGCAGTGGTGCTTCTGCTGACTGTTTTGGCCATTCGTTGTCTTTTGGTGGCAAGAAAAAGCAACGACTTTTTGGGCTATCTGATCTGCGTGGGGGTTTTTGCGATCTTCGCGTTTCAGGCGATTGTCAATATGGGAATGAGCCTTTCGGTGACCCCGGTAATCGGCATCACGCTGCCGCTTTTTTCTTCGGGCGGAACCAGTGTGACCATCACCTATCTTTCCATCGGGCTTGTGCTCAGCGTCTGGCGCAACCGCCGCAGCGATATGTTTGAAACCACAGGCAGAATCAAAATCGAACGGGTGCATTCTTTGCCCGGTGTGACAGAAAACAGCAACCACTGAAATATTATCCGAGGGGAGTAATGTGAAAATGACCGATCTTGAAATCGCCCAGTCCACAAAATGTGCCTCTATTTTTGAAATCGGTGCCAAGGTTGGCTTGACACCGGATGAACTGATCCCTTACGGCCATAACAAGGCAAAAATCACCGAGCAGGCCATTTATGCCCGAAAAGACCAAAAAAAGGGCAAACTGGTCCTGGTCACCGCCATCAGCCCCACTCCTTTGGGGGAAGGGAAGACCACTACCACTGTTGGCATTGGCGAAGGGATGGCCAAGATCGGGAAAAATGCCATCATTGCATTGCGGGAACCCAGCCTTGGCCCGGTTTTCGGCATCAAGGGCGGTGCGGCCGGCGGCGGTTATGCACAGGTGATCCCCATGGAGGATATCAATTTGCATTTTACCGGGGATATGCACGCCATCACCGCGGCAAACAACCTGCTTTGCGCCATGGTGGACAACCATATCAAACAGGGCAACCCCTTGAATATTGATCCGGAAAAGGTGTTTATCCCCCGGTGTATGGATATGAACGACCGGGCACTGCGTCAGATCACGGCGGCCCTGGGCGGTCCTGTTAACGGCACGCCCAGAAGCGACAGCTTCTGCATCACCGTTGCCAGCGAAGTGATGGCTATTTTGTGTTTGGCTTCCGATCTGCCGGATTTGAAAAAGCGACTGGGGAACATTCTGGTGGCCGAAACGACAGACGGTCAGCCGGTTTATGCAAGAGATCTGAAGGCCGGGGGTGCGATGTGTGCCCTGTTGAAGGATGCTTCTTTGCCCAATTTGGTGCAGACGCTGGAACATACCCCCTGCATTATGCACGGCGGCCCCTTTGCCAATATTGCCCACGGCTGCAACTCCATTCGGGCAACCGAACTGGGGATGCGTTTGGCCGATTATTGCATCACCGAGGCCGGTTTCGGCAGCGATCTGGGAGCAGAAAAATTCCTGGATATCGTCTGTCCCGCGGCCGGATGGAAGCCCTCCTGTGTGGTTTTGGTGGCAACTGCCAGAGCCTTGAAATACAACGGCGGTGTTGCAAAAGAAAATGTGGCCGAAGAAAACATTCCTGCTTTGATGGCCGGCCTTTCCAATTTGGAAAAACATATGGAAAATATGCAGTCTTACGGTGTGCCTGTGGTGGTGGCTCTCAACCGCTTCCCCGCAGATACCGAGGCAGAGTTGAATGCCATTGCTGCGTTCTGTGAAGAAAAGGGCGCATCTTTTGCCTGCAGCGAGGGCTTTTCCAAGGGCGGCGAGGGAACAAAAGAACTTTGTGAAGCCATCTGTAAAGCCTGCGAAAAAGAGAGCCATTTTGAACCGGTTTACTCTTCCGATATGAGCGTGTTGGAAAAACTGGATGCGGTTGCCAAAAAGATTTACGGTGCCGATCGGGTGGTTTTGACCGACGAAGCCAAAGAAGAGTTGGCCAGAGCCGAGGCTCTTGGGTTCGGAAATCTGCCCATTTGTGTGGCAAAGACCCAATATTCTTTGTCGGATGATCCCAAGAAACTGGGGAAACCCGAGCATTTTGATCTGACGGTGCGGAGCATTCACATTTCCGCCGGCGCCGGATTCCTGGTTTGTCTCACCGGAACCATTATGACCATGCCCGGTCTGCCTGCCCGCCCGGCGGCCGAGCGCATTGATGTGGATGCAGACGGCACCATTCACGGTTTGTTCTGATTGAAAAATAAAGAAAGAGGGGTGCAAAAATGCGTTCGCAGATCACGCGGTCTGAGGCTGAAACCGAGGCGTTTGCCGCCTCGTTGGCAAAACTTTTGCAGCCCTCTGATGTGGTGGCCCTTTTTGGAGAAATGGGCAGCGGAAAGACCGCCTTTGTCCGCGGTTTGGCCGCAGGGCTTGGCATCAGAGATCGGGTTTCTTCCCCCACCTTTTCCCTTGTTCATCGCTATCGGGGGAAGATTTGCCTTTCCCATTATGATTTTGATCGGATGACCGACCCTTATGAATTGGAAGACAGCGGTTTTTATTTGGCCATAGAGCAGGGGGATATTCTGGTTTGCGAATGGAGTGAACGAATCGAATCTTTTTTGCCGGAAAAGGCGGTTCGGGTGAAGATCACGCTGCGGCCGGATCAAAGCCGTTTGTTTGAGGTTTCTGACCCGGCAAATCGGGTGTGAAAAGGAAAGGAAACAGTTATGAAGATCCTGGCGTTGGATACAGGCCAGAAAAGCTGCAGCGTTGCCATTCTGGAGGATGAAAAAACGCTGCTGGAGATGTGTGACAACCGGGGAATGACCCATAGCCACACGGTTTTGGAGATGATCCGCCAACTTTTGCAGCGGTCAGGCCTTTCTCTTTCGGAAATGGAGGCCTTCGCTTTGACGGTCGGGCCCGGTTCTTTCACCGGCCTTCGCATCGGCATCAGCGCGGTCAAAGGGTTGGTTTTTGATTCGAAGCAGCCGATTCTGCCCGTTTCCAGTCTGGAAGCGTTGGCTGAAAATGTGGGCTATGAGGGAATGATCCTTCCGGTGATGGACGCCAGAGCCGGTCGGGTGTTTGCCGCTGTTTTCGAAAGAAAAGAGGGCGTTCTCAACCGCTTGTCTGCCGATCAGGTGTTGGAGATTCCCGAATTTATTCAGCTTGCCGCCCAAATATGCGAAGGAAAAAGGGCCATTTTGGTAGGGGACGGTTCGAACCTTTGCGCCTCTGCCAATGATCGGGCGGATTTGAATCTTCTGCCGCCGGATCATCGCTCTTTGGAACCCCTTTCTGCCGGTGCAGTGGGGCGTGTGGGAAAAAGATTGTTGGAATCGGGGGACCAGACTACCGCAGAGGCGCTGTTGCCGACCTATTTCCAAAAGCCCAAGGCAGAAAGAATGAAAGAAGAAACAACCGGTCGGGCGACCGGAAATTGAAAAACCGAGAGGAGAAGGACAAAATGGAACAGTATCCCAACGTTCAGATTATGAATCATCCGCTGATCAGCCACAAGATCAGTATGCTGCGCAAATGCGAAACCGGACACAAAGAGTTCCGGGAACTGGTGGGCGAGATCGCGATGTTTATGCTTTATGAGGCCACAAGAGATCTGGCGACCAAAAAGGTGCAGATCGAAACCCCCATCTGTGAGGCCCAGGTGGATATGGTGGCAGAAGAGCGCTTTGTGATTGTGCCCATTCTGCGCGCGGGCCTTGGAATGGTGGACGGTTTGGTCGCCATGCTGCCCACCGCCAGAATCGGTCATATCGGAATGTATCGGGATCATGAAACCCATGAGCCCATCACCTATTATTGCAAGATGCCCGAAGATGTGGCCGAAAGCGAAGTGATCGTCTGTGATCCCATGCTGGCCACCGGCGGCAGTGCCATCGCCTCTCTGGATGTGCTCAAAAGAAAGGGCGTTAAAAACCTGCGCTTTATGTGTATCGTGGCGGCACCCGAGGGGGTCAAGGCCCTGGCGGAAGCCCATCCTGATGTGAAGGTCTATGCCGGTGTTTTGGATGATTGCCTCAATGAAAACAAATATATCGTGCCCGGTCTGGGCGACGCCGGTGACCGTATCTTCGGCACCAAATAAAAACCGTGATTATGACACAAGCCCCCCGAAAGAAATATCTTTCGGGGGGCTGTTTTGCGGTATGATGAAATGAACGACGAGGTATTTGCGCTATAGGATGCGTGATGGGTTATTCGGATAAGCCGTAAAAGTGGAGCTCGCTGGCCCACACATAATTACCGGAAATCGAGAATTGGAATCGCACATACCGAGCAGAAAGTTCGTCGTCAAAATCGAGCGAGAAGATGTTGCGGACAAAGGGGTCTGCCGCAGCTTGTTTGCCTTTGTTCAAGGTGCCGACCTCTGCGAAATCAGTTCCATTTTTGGAAATGAAAACTTTCACAGTTGCGTTTTCGGGATCGGGTATGCCCCAGGAGGTATTTCCAAACAGGTCTGTTTTTACACCACGAATCTTGCTGACCTTTTCCAGATTGATTGTG
>JAFQMB010000182.1 GCA_017421095.1 Oscillospiraceae bacterium | reverse complement strand
GGAAGGTTTTGAAAACGAGCACTTTCCCCATAAATATCTGGACTAAGGAGGGAGAATACAGATGAAAGAATATCCCTTCCTGGCCAGCGTGATCGTTCCGATGTATAATGTGGAAGCCTATTTGGAGGCCTGCTTGGATTCTCTTGTGGCCCAAACCGTCTCTCAAGCCAAGATGGAGGTGGTGCTGGTCAATGACGGTTCTCCTGATAAAAGCGGCGAAATTGCCAAACGTTATGCAGAGAAATACGATAACTTCTTTTATTATGAAAAGGAAAACGGCGGCCTTTCTTCTGCCCGAAATTTTGGAATCCGGAAGGCAAGAGGCAAATATTTCTTCTTCTTGGACAGTGACGACAAACTGACTCCCAAAACAATCAAGGCGGTTACCGATTTCTTTGAAAAGCACTATGACGAAGTGGATGAGGTCGCCTATTACGAGATCCCTTATATGAACGGCAAGCGGCTGGAAGGGCATTACCGTTTTCGGAAATACCTGCGAAAAAGCGGTATTTATGACCTGGAAAAGTATCCCTTTATCAAACAGACGAGAGTGAATGTCTGTGTGAAGAATATGGGAGAAGAGAATCTCTTTTTTGATGAAACTCCCGGCTTTATTCAGGAAGACCAGGAATATAACAACCGGGTTTTGATGAAAAAAATGAAGTTGGGATACTGCAAAGAGGGTTGTTATCTTTATAACCGCAACAACGACGGCGGAATCGTTTCCCAAAAGTTCCATGCCTATTATCTCTTTGAAAAAAGCACCGCTTATTTCGAAAAACTCTTTTCCTATTTCCCCGATCGGGTGCCCCTTTATTTCCAAAATATGCTGGTTCACGATCTCAACTGGAAACTGAACAAGGCGATGCTCTATCCCTTTCATTATGATAAAGAGGCCTTTGATGGGGCAATTTTACGATTGCAGCGGCTGTTGGAACGGGTGGATATTCGGGTGATCACCGAAAATCCCGTGATCGATGCCGAACACAAGCAATATTGGCTGAAAATGAAGCCCAATGCAAGGGTGACCCAATATGCAGATAATAAAGAACACGGTTTGCTTTGCGAAGGAAAATTTGTCCATCGCAGCAGCGAGATGGATCTGCGGCTGATTCGGATTCAGGTGTTGGAAAACGGAAATCTGCGCTTTCGCGGCTGTTTGCGAACCGTCTTTTTTGACCACACCGAAAGAGAACCCGAGATTTATTGCGTGACAAACGGAGATCGGGAAAAGGCTGAAAAGATGCAAGTCTATCCTTCCAAATTCGGTTGGCTGGAAAATGTGGTGCAGACCAATCGGTTTTTTGCCTTTGAATATGAATTTGATCCCAAAAAGGTGAAAGAATTCTATCACGAAGTGCGCTTTGACGGGTATGTCATTCCGGTGCGCTATTCCTTCGCCTCTCAAGCGGTCTTTCGCTATTTGAACCGCCTTTTCTCGGTGGTCAGAGGCGAATCACTGGTTCGCTTTGAGAAAAAAAGGCAGTGCTTTTCTTTGCAGACGATCACAAAAGAAGAGGCAGACCGGATTATGGAAAAACGCCGGGACCGTTTCTTTCTGCCCCCCTGGGCCAAAAGGCTGAGAAAAGAGGCCATAGCCCTGCGGAAAGAGCAAGTAATCTGGCTCTATGGTGATCTTTACACCGTGCGCAAGGATAACGGATACTATCAGTTCCTCCACGATTTTGAAAAGAAAGACGGCGTTTTGCGTTATTATGTGACCGCAAGAAAGAAAGAAGAGGTGCAGGATCTCTTCACCCCCGAACAGAGGAAGTTTGTGGTCACCTTTGGCAGCAGGGAGCATCAAAAACTCTATCTGGCCGCTTCGGTGATCTTCAATGCCTTTTATGGCCGTTCCCCCGTTTCTCCCTTCGCCAACGAAAGGGAAGAGCAGCTCTTTTATGATATGGAGCAGTTTTTTGTGGTCTATCTGCAGCACGGGGTGCTGCACGCTTCCCTTTATGCGCAAAACTCTGCCGAAAATGCAAGAGCCGATAAAGTGGTGGTTTCTTCGGCCTTTGAGATGGAAAATTACAGGGAGAAATACCACTATCAAAAAGCGGATCTGATCCCCACGGGAATGGCAAGATATGATCATATTGATCGCAACAAAAAGCCGAAAGGGCGGATTTTGTATGCACCCTCCTGGCGCAGTTATCTGACCCAAAATCTGGGCCCTTCCAAATGGGATGTGCAAAAGAACAGGATCATCGGTTCGGAATATTACAAAGGGATGAAGGCCTTCTTGGAATCGGAAGAATTGACCGATCTGTTGGAAAAGGAAGATCTCTGTCTGGAGGTCAAACTCCATCCCATCATTGCCGCTGCCACCGATCTGTTTGATTTTCGAAGCGAGCGCATCCGATATGCCGAAAGCGAAGTGGAAATCGAGGATTATGATTACTTCATCACCGATTTTTCCTCCTTTGTCTTTGACTATGCCTATCTTTGTCGGCCGATTTTGTATTTTGTTCCCGATTACGAACAGTTTTCTTCGGGAATGGGGCATTATCGGGAATTGGATCTGCCCTTTGAAAAGGCTTTTGGCGAATTGGCCAAGGATCCTCAAACCGCCCTTTCCTGTTTGCAAAAGATGGTGGCTCAAAAAGGAAAG
>JAFQMB010000181.1 GCA_017421095.1 Oscillospiraceae bacterium | reverse complement strand
GGAGAAAATGTTGCTTTGACCCCAACGGAATACGAAATCTTAAAACTGCTGATGCGCAACCCGGGGAAGGTTTATGCCCCCAGGGAAATTTATCAATCCATCTGGAAAGAAGAGCCGCTGACCACCGACAACACCATCGCTGTCCACATTCGGCACATTCGGGAAAAAATCGAAATTGATCCGGCAGACCCCCATTATCTGATTGCAGTCTGGGGTCACGGATATCGCATGGGAGAAAAAGAAAAATGAAACAGTTTGCAAGAAAAACACCGGTTAAAATCTTATCCTTTTTTCTTTGCCTTTTCGCCCTTTTTTCTGTTGCTTTCTGCGCCTTTTCGGCAGTCCTTCTGCTGAAAGAAGGAATTTACTATACACCGCAGGAACAGAAGAAGCAAGAATATTTTTCAGATTTGGTGGAAAACGACGGGCTGGAGATCCTTTGTGGAACGTTAAGGCCGGACAATGAGGGATATTTTTCCGGTGTACCCTATGGATTTTCGGCAGAAAACACCAACCTACGTTATTGTCTGACAGATCCTTCGGGAAACATTTTTGCCACCAACTTGAATCTGTCGCCCCAGGAAATGAACACCGAATACATCTTTTATTATGAAGTCACCGGAACTGAAAGCGGCAATTTTTATGATGTGGGGGTGATCGGCCTTGGCAGCAACAATCCTTACGGGGAACAGGTCTACACCCTTTATGCCTATCTGCAGCCCGGACTGGAAACAAACGATCTTTATGCATTGATCGGAAACGGCATCGGTTTCGCCTATTGGATTCGATACTGGATCTTTATCTTTGCTGCCTTTTCTCTCTTTTTGCTCCTTTTTTGCTATGTTCATCTTTTGTGCGTTTCCGGCAGACAGGTCGGTAGCGATCAGGTTCATCCCGGATTCTTGCATACAGTCCCCTTTGATCTGATGCTGGCAATCACCCTTGGGTTCTTTTGGATGACGGCTCTTTGGGCAGACAACCAAATCGGCGGCGATGATTTGCTGGAATTTCTGTTTTTGATCTTTTATTCAATCACAGCGCTGGCCGCCTTTATCGGCCTTTCTGTGAGTTTTGCCGCACGAGTCAAAGATCGCTCTCTTTTCAAAAACACGCTGATCTATCGGGTTTTCCGTCTGCTTTTTCAGTTTCTTCGCAGAATATTACAAGGCGTTAAAGCCTGCTTTGTTTTCCTTTTCAAGCTGATCCGGCAAATCCCAACCGTTTGGAAAACGGCAACCCTTTTGGCGATTTCGGTTCTTTTGGATATTATTATTCTCGCAGCAGACCCTTCCGGAGAATGGTTTTTATGGATCTACGCCATCGCAAAAGCGGTTTTCATCGCCGTTGTTTTATATCTTTCCATCATCATTCAAAAACTTCGAAAAGCATCTCATGCGATGGCGTCTGGTGATTCGGAATATCAAACCGACACCTCTTTGATGTTCGGTTCTTTGAAGCAGCACGGAGAAAATCTGAACAACATTGCCGGCGGAATGAGTCGGGCGGTGGAGGCAAAACTCGCCTCGGAACGAATGAAGGCAGAACTGATCACCAACATCTCACACGATATCAAAACGCCGCTGACCAGCATCATCAACTATGCCGGGCTGATAAGCGAAAAGGAATGTGAAAACACCGCCCACAAGGAATACGCCCGGGTTCTTTTGCGAAAATCAGAACACTTGAAACGGCTGTTGGAGGATTTGGTGGAGATTTCAAAGGCCAACACCGGAAATTTAGAGGTTAATTTGACCGACTGCAATACCGCCATCCTTTTATCACAGATTGCGGGAGAATTTGAACAGCGCTGCCGGGAGGCCGCTTTGGAATTGGTCACCACAGGCCCCGAGGAAGCCCTTTTTATTCCGGCAGACAGCCGCAAAATCTGGCGAGTATTTGAAAATTTGATGCAGAATGCCTGCAATTATTCTTTGTCCGGCAGCCGTATCTTCCTTTCTTTGGAAAAAGAAGGGAACTTTGCAAAATTTTCGGTGAAAAACACCTCAAAAAAGCGGCTTACGCAATCGGCTGAAGAATTAACCGAACGGTTTGTCCGGGGGGACGCCTCTCGCAGCAAAGAGGGCAACGGCTTAGGCCTTTCCATCGCCAAAAGTCTGACCGAAGCACAAAACGGCCGTTTTGAAATTCTCCAGGACGGAGATTTGTTTAAAGTGACACTCATCTTCCCGTTGATCAGCAGCAAAGAAACAACAGATATACAGCAAAACATATAAAGTAAAAAAGGCTTCTTCCCTCTGACGCCGGGTGTTTTCAGAGAGAAAGAAGCCTTTTTGTTATTCTTTTTCTTTTTTATAAGGGGCAAAATGCAGATTTTCTCTTGCACCCGGAAAATCCAACACATCGGTGTTAAAACGAATGGCCTTGAGCGTTTCGGGCAGGTATTCGGTATATTTTTCCTCGATATCCTGCTCCCGCCAGGGAAAAAACATCTCCCCTTCCCCCTGCAAAAAGGCCGTGATCGCCTCTTCCACCCGCTCTCTGCCCTCCGGGGTGCGAACAATCATCCAATACGGGGCGTGTTGCGCCACAATGGGCAGCCCCATCTTTCCAAGAGCCAGCATCAGGGTTAAAAACTGCTCGCTTCCCAGCCAGGGCAAAACGGCATAATCACTGCTGCTCAGCTTTTTGGCCGTTCCCTTCACCTTGTTGTGATAGGTGGGAACGCCGCCATCCTGCGCGATGCCACCGATGGGAATCACCGAATATTTCGCCAGAGAGGTGTGTTTGGCCCAAAGGCGATACTGTTCCAACAGGTCTGCTGCTTTGGGCATCAGATAGGCGTATTTTTTCTCTTCGGTCAGAATCTGACGGATCTTTTGCAAAATCCTTGTGTGGATCGAAAAGCCGCCCCCCTCCCAAAGGTTGTTGCTTCTTCCGGGGATGGGTTTCACAAACAAAAGTTTGGCCTTTTCGTCACAGCCCGTCACCTCCCAGGTGTGGCCGGCAAGGGCAAAACGTTCCCCCTCGGGAAACTTGACCAAAACGGTTCCGATCTCTTCCGATTCGTTTCGCACCACCCAAAATTGGGGCGTTTCAAACACCGCCAAAAACTGATGGTCCGAAACAATATGCTCGGCATTGATCCCGATCATCAAACCGCCCCGTTCGGTTTTCTCCAGTTGACCGGTTTCCACCAGATGCCGCAGCAAAAGGGAAAACTCTTCCTTGGTGATATGAGAAAAGACCTGCAAAGAGAGCACCTGAGAGGCCAAATAAGCCGGGCTGGCCTCTCCCATAGAGGTGAGCATGCTCATGGTCTGATGATAAAGCAATTGAAAGGGCTTTTTCTGTTCCTTGGAGGGTTCGATAAACCGATCTTCCAAATAAAGCTGACAGATGGCGATACAGCGCAAAAAATTCCAATCGATCACCTGCAACAGATGTTCTTCTGCCAGGTGCTGATATTCGCTGATGGCAAAGAGCATCTCGGCAGGTTCCCCTCTTCTGCCGCTGCGGCCGAGTCGCTGGACAAAAGAGGAAACCGAAAAGGGCGCTCCCAGCTGCACAATTCGTTCCATCTCGCCCACGTCGATTCCCAGTTCCAAGGTGACGGTTGCGCCGGTGACCAGTTTTTGCTCCGATTCTTTCATCACCAGTTCGGTATTTTCCCGCAAAGAGGCCGAAAGGCTGCCGTGATGGATGAGATACACATCCTCTTTTTTGCTTTTAACCGCCAGTTCCTTTAAGGTACTGATCACCCGTTCCAGTTCCATTTTGGCGTTGCCGAACAAAATGCATTTTTTTCCGTGGGTGTAATCCAGAAGAAATTGATAATAGGCCAGATCATTTTCAGAAAGTTCCCCCTCCTTCACCTCGGGGTGCAGGAGGGTGAAATGTTCTGCGCCCAACCGCAGTTTGCTTCCAAAAGCAGGAAGTTTTGGGGTGACCGTTTCACGGCCGCTGCCGGTGGAAAGCCATTTTTCTCCCACTGATGGATCTCCCAACGTGGCCGAAAGGCCGATCCGCACCGGGTCAATGGAACAAAGCCGTCCGATTCGTTCCAAAATCGAAAGAAGCTGTACCCCACGGGGACTGCTCATAAAATAATGCACCTCATCGATGATCACAAAACGCAGATCCGAAAAGAGTTTGATGACGGCGCTTTTTCGGTGCATCAGCATCCCTTCCAAAGATTCGGGGGTGATTTGCAACACCCCGGCAGGATGACGGATCAGTTTTTCCTTTTGACTTTGGGAAACATCCCCGTGCCAACGGGTCACCGGAAGATGAGCCTCTTCCAGCAGTTCTTCCAACCGGGAAAACTGATCGTTGATCAGCGCCTTTAAGGGAGAAATATACAAAATCCCCACAGACGAGGAGGGGGATTCCTCCAACAGGGTCAAAGCCGGAAAAAAGGCGGCCTCCGTTTTGCCGCTTGCCGTCCCGGCGGCAAGCAAAAGATTCTTTTCCCCTTCAAAAATCACCCGGGCGGCCGCAACCTGCACCTCTCGCAGATGCTGCCAGCCTTTTTGATAAATATATTCCTGAATATAAGGAGAAAACCGATCAAAAGGGTTCATCCGTCATGCTCACCTCCCCCGAAAATGTAAAACTCAAATGGTAAAATCGGCAAAATCATCGGGGATCTCTTCATTCTCCGATGAAGTCGCCGCAAAAGAAAATCCACCCAAAATATCCTGCAGCGTGGCATCGGGATTTTGCTGCAAGAGGTTTAAAATTTCCAAAAGATCTCGTGTGATCTCTCTTGGGGTAAGAAGGCTGTCTGCCCCGATGCGGGAAAGTTCGGTTTGCAGGAAACCGGCCAACTCCCCTCCGGTCAGTTTCTCTTCTGTCTGATAAAACGAGGCATGCAGTTTTTGAAGATTTTCGCAAAGAATCATCAGTTCCTCGTTGGTCAAGGGTTCCAATCGAATCACCGGACCGAACAGATCCCGATATCCCTCTTTCACAAATCTTCCCGAAGCAAGGCGGCTTCGCAGCGCCTCATATCCCGCAAGACCTCTTCGGGTATCATCCATCAACTGAGGGGTGGCACAGAAATAGATGGCAAAATGGGCCGCTTTCCCCTGCAAAGTGTCGTTGAAAATGGTCAGAATCTTTTCATAATTGCTCTGTCTGGTGACCGTTTGAGGGATTTTATAAAGGTTGACCAACTCGTCCACCAAAAGGATCAGACCGCGATAGCCGGCGCCCACCACAAAAAAAGCCAGCAGTTTCAAACAATCATACCAATTTTCATCGGTGATGATGCTACCGACGCCCAATGCCTTTTTGGCCTCGGTTCTGGTTTCATATTCTCCGCGGATCCAGCGAAGTGCCAGATCGCATTTGCCATCGTCTGCTTCAAAATAACCCTGCAGATAACATTCCATCACCTTTGCAAAGTCATAATAAAAGACCATGTGCTCCATTTTGGAAATGACCTTGCGAACCTTTTCTTTCACCTTTTCGTTGCGAAAAGTCTCTTCCTTTTCAGGGTATTCTTCCGCCGTTTGCAGCATCAGTTGCGAAAGCCAGCGCTGCAAAAGAAGAGAAAGGGCGCCACCCTCCGGCTTTGTTTTCACCGAAAGGTTGTGTAACAGTTCCCGATAGGTGGCAAGACCCTGCCCTCTGGAACCGGTGAATCTTCTTTCGGGAGAGAGATCGCAATCACAGACCACAAATCCCTTTTCCAAAGCCAGATTCCGAATAAGCCCCAGCAAAAAACTTTTGCCCGAGCCATATCTTCCCACCAAAAAACGACAGGCAGCACCGCCGTCCGAGACCGTTTCCAAATCCGAAAGGAGCGCGCTGATTTCGTGTTTTCTTCCGGCATTGATATATTCCAGACCGCTGCGCGGCACCACCCCTGCAGTGAGGGATTGGAGCAGCGACGAAGCGATTCTTCGGGGAATTTTGGTGTCAATCATATTCATCCATCCTTTCGGTCAGAAAAGCACGCTTCTTCCAGTATTTCTTTATATTCCGGCCAAATCAGAAGGCGGCCGTCTTCTTCTGTGATGGGGCTATCCCCCACCACCTCAAAAAGTTTTTCGTTCAGTCGGTCCAAAAAGGCCAAAGGCATCATATGGCATTCTTTTGCCGCCTGTTCCAGCAAAAGCAAATCTCCATCGGACTGCAAAAGAGAAAGAAGCAGTTTTTCCTCTGCCGCATTCAAGGGAATTAAACCTTTGTTTGTCCCATCCTTTGGCAAATTTACAGAAGACGATTCCCTTTTCTCTTCCTTTTTCTCTTGTTCCCGATCTTCTGTTCCCCAAGAAATGCTTCCAAAAGGAGGGGGCAATTCCTCTTCTTCCGTTTCAGGAAAATCTTCTTCCAACTCGGGATTTAATTCCAAAATCAAACGGGCGCGAATGTCATCTGTTTCCTTTCTGAGACGGGAAAGATCCTGCTCGTTCCAGGAAAAGACGGGGCGGTTCGCCTCTTTTTCTTCCGCATCGGCGGCCAAAACGGCCTCTTTCACCGTTTGCTGAAGTCCCTTGGGCAGAGAATCGGGATATTTTAATCTGCCGGAGAATTTTTTCTGCTCTCTCAGCAGACATTCCAGCGCCTTGAAGAGCATCGAAAGCAGACTTGTAAACTCCCGATCCCGTTCCAAATGGCGCAGCGTGACATAGATTTTTCCATCCTGCCCCACAAACTTCAAATGTTCCCCGAAAAGATAGGGGCCTTCCAATCGGCAGGGCCGTTTGGCGGCAAAGAGCAGTTTGGAAAAAGGCGCATAAAATCCCACACCCTTTCCACCGAAACGCTCCAAAAAGCCGCCGGCCGCCTCATATCTTTGATCGCAACCGAGAAGCAGATGCTTGGCAGCCCGCTCGAAACACTCTTTTTCCTTGCGATAAAAGGGGCTTTGAGAAAATTTGGTGCGGCAGAGAGCATCCACCGCCGAAAGAATCGAAAGGCCGCAATCTGCTGCCCGCTTCGGATCGGCCAAAATATCCAAGGCAAAAATCCGGGATGCCAGCATCGGATCGGCTTCGGAAACCAAAGGAAAATAGTCTTTTTCGGGCAGATCATAAAGTACCAGATCCCGAAAGGCAAACAAAATATGCGAGGCCGCCGGATAGCCCGCGCTGTTTGCCATCACAAGCAGCCGTTGCAGATAAGAAAGGGCCTTTTCCGGATCGTCTGTGATGGTATGGTTGATGATTTC
Source organism: Oscillospiraceae bacterium (assembly GCA_017421095.1). GTDB lineage: Bacteria > Bacillota > Clostridia > Oscillospirales > Ruminococcaceae > RGIG1943. Next base: position 14,110 of record JAFQMB010000181.1, on the reverse strand, counting down.
ATAAAGCAGGAGCAGGTGATATCCCTCGTCTGCTTCGATGAAATCCGATTCTAAAAATTTATTTCGAAAATGAAGATAGAAGGCCTTTTGTGCCGGACCAAGATCCGAAATGGTGGGATAAAACCGGGAAAAGGGATGAAAAACCGGAGAACTTTCCCCCTCTTTCAAGGCAATCGCATCCAGATAAAACTGCTCTTCCTTGGTGTGATAGGCCCCTCGTCCCCGGAGTTTTTCCAAAATTTTCAGCGCTTCCTGCAGATCCTTTTGCCGCTTTTCTGCGCTTTTGAATTGAGGTGTTTTCTCAGATACCGTCCCCTTTGGCGAAATGGGCAGTCCGGCAGATTCCTCCTCTTGGTCGATTGTAAACTCCGGCAGCGGAGGGATGGGCGGAATGGGCGGAACGGGTGAGGTTGTCGGAATTGCCAAATCCTCTTTTCTTTCAAAAAACGGCAACGGAGGAGGCGAAGGAACAGGCGGCAGAATCGCAGAATTCTTTTCTTCTCTTTTTTTGAGATTCGCTTGCAATTCTTTTTTCAGCCGAACAGCGATGCTTTTAGCATCAAAAGACTTGTCACCCTCAAAAGAAAAATCGATTTCTACCAGATCATCTTTTTGGTTTTTCGCCATCTTGCCCCCTCCTTTCGCACAAATGTTCTTATGTTATGATAACATACCTCTTTTCAAAATGGAAGACCTTTTCACAGATTCTTTTTTCAAAATGTCCTGCTAAAATAACCGAAAATCTTCTTTTATAAATCTGCATCCTTTTTTGTTGTTTTCAAAACAGAAGATATCATTTGCTTACAAAAAGAAAAAGGAGGCAACTTCTTTTTCGAAGCACCTCCCTTTGAAAAGGATTTTTAATCTTCCGGGGCATGGATTTCCACCAGATGGGCGATGGCCGGAATGCTCTCTTTCTGCATCAGCGTGGTGGGACTCATCAACGCACCTGTGGCGAGGAATAATACCTTTTCCCATTCTCTCGCCCGAATACGGGGCAAAATTTCGCCGCAAAGCACCACTGCAGAACATCCGCATCCGCTACCCCCTGCATGGGTGTCCTGGGTTTCGGGATCAAAAATGATCCTTCCGCAATCCTCATATTCCTTTCCCAGCGCCATCCCCTCTTTTTCCATCAATTGGCAAAGAAGATCCGCCCCTTCATAGCCCAAATCCCCGGTGAAAATACGGTCATAATCGGCCGGCTTTGTGTCTGTTTCCTCAAAGAAACGAAGCAGGGTGTCTGCGGCGGCAGGGGCCATGGCCGCCCCCATATTAAACGGATCGCTCACCCCATAATCCAGCACCCGACCAAAGGCAACGCGCTTCACAAGGGGCACATTTTTCACACCACTTTGCAAAAAAATTGCTCCCGACCCGGTAACCGTCCATTGGGCGGTGGGAGGCCGCTGTCCCCCGTAATTGAGGGGCAATCGATACTGTCTTTCGGCCGTGCAATAATGAGATGATGTGACCGCCAACGCCGAAGGAGAAGCGCCGCTCCAAACAAAAATCGAGGCCAGCGCCCACGATTCGGCCCTGGTGGAACAGGCACCGTAAAGCCCCACATAAGGAATCCCTTGCTCGCGCATGGCAAATCCGGTGGAAACGCATTGGTTCAAAAGATCGCCGCCAAAGGCCACATTCGGCCGACTCACACCGTCGCAGCAACCAGAAAAGGCGGCCATCACCAGTTCTCGCTCTTCCACCTCAAAACTCTTTTCCGGACTGGGGGCAAACTCCATCACCCGATCAAATTTGCTTCCCAGCGGGCCTTCGCGCTCTTTTTGCCCCACCGCCGAAAACCAACTGACAATGCCGGGTGACGGCGAAAGGGTGATCACCCCTTCATCCCACCGTTCCCTTTTCATCCCCTTTTTCTCTGCCATCAAACACCCTCCCTTTTTGGATTTAGGGTGTGCCGGAGTAAAGAGTTTATGCACCCCGAAAAGATAGGGGGCGGTTTTGCTCACCCTTTTCCCCTTTCGATTCGGCTGCCGCTTTTTGGAAGCCCTTGCATTTTTTGTGCATTCCCTGTAAAATAATGGGGTTCTGATCTTGGCACTGAAAGGAGCTGTTTTTCTTGGAAGAAAAAGAAAACAAAATAGCCGAGCCCGGAAATAACACACCGTTTTTGGGAAAGCTATCCGGAATCCTGTGCATCCTGTTGGCCTTTTGCGACTTTATTTTGATGTTTATGACCGACACCTATGACCGCAGCGCTGTTTTGGGAGGCGTTCTGATTGCCGTCTGCGGCTATTTGATTTACAGACAGGATTTGATCTATCCAGCCTTGAAAAAAGCCGTATCTCCCAAGGAACAGCAGTCCCTTCCCTTCGCCTTTTCCCTTTGCTGGACGCTGCTGTTTTTGCTGATCGCCGGAAGCCTTGCGGCGTGGGTTTGGTTTTCCACCCCGTTGCTTCCCCGTTTTTTCCAGATGTTCGGCCTGAAATAATCTCCCCGGAAAGGACAGAAAAACCCCGTGAAATCTCTTCGTTCCAAAGAGCCGCTTTTTGTGCATGACGGTTCCTTTTACCGACAACTGTTCGCCATCGCCCTTCCCATCGCCTTACAAAATCTGATCACCCAAGGAGTCCAGATGATGGATACGCTGATGCTGGGCAAATTGGGAGACAGCCAGATCAGCGGCGTTTCCACCGCAAACCAGATTTATTTTATTTTCAGCTTATTTTTGTTCGGAATCACCGCCGGCGCTTCGGTGCTTTGTGCCCAATATTGGGGCAAAGGAGATGGCAAAGCGGTGCGGCAGGTAATGGCCATTGCGCTGCGCTTGAGTTTGCTGGTGGGGCTGATATTCCTTGCTTTGGTCCTGCTCATTCCCAAACAGCTTCTTTCTATTTACACCGCCGATGAAAGCGTGATACAAAACGGGCTGGATTATCTTTCGGTGGTCTTCCCCATCTATCTCACCGCCGCCTTTTCTTCGGCCTATATGCTGCTGATGCGTTCGGCAAAAAATGTGTATATCAGTCTCTTTTCCAATCTGATGACCTTTGTCCTCAATGTCTTCTTCAACTGGGTGTTCATCTTCGGCAATTTGGGAGCGCCGGCTTTGGGGGTCAAAGGCGCCGCGCTTGGCACCCTGATCGCCCGGGGCGGAGAATTTGTTTTGATGCTGATCTATTGCAGTTTTGTGGAAAAAAAGGTCGGCTTCCGACTCAAAGATCTGTTTTCTTTCCATGGCGGTCTTTTCCGGGACTTTTTGCGCTACTCTTTGCCGGTGGTGGCCAATGAATGTGCCTGGGGGCTGGGCAGCAGCATGAGTGTTGCCCTTTTGGGCCGGATGGGAAAAGAGGTCATCACCGCCAATGCCATCTCTTCCAACATTTTGCAGATGCTGACGGTGTTGCTTTTTGGGGTGGCAAATGCCGCACTGGTGATCATCGGAAACGAAATCGGTGCCGGAAAAAGAGAATATGCCCGCCGCTGTGCCCGAACTTTTGAAGCCATCTCCCTTCTCCTTGGCTTGTTGCTCGCCGGCCTTTTGATTTTGACCAGAGATCCTGCCCTCACACTCTTTGACGTGGCCGAGGAAAGTCGGGAATATGCAGCAGCTTTTATCACCATTATGGCGGTGATCACCCCCTTCCAGAGTTATAATCTGACCGCTATTGTCGGACTCTTTCGCGGGGGCGGCGACACCCGTTTCGGCTTCTTTGCCGACACACTGGGCCTTTGGGTTTATGCCATTCCCATCGGGGCGGTTTTAATCTTTGCCTTTTCCTCTTCACCACCCACCGTTTACTTTGCTATGCGGCTGGAAGATGTGTTCAAATCGGCGATTTCCTTTTTGCGATTGCGAAAGGGCCGCTGGATTCGACAGGTGACAAGAGAAAACCAATAATTCACAAACACCGTTTTACCCGAGACAGACCGCAAATTGCCCAAAGAAATGATGGTTTTTTTGTCACTTTTGTTTCTAAATGCAAGGTTTCCGACATTTTTAAGGGAAAACATACCGTTCTTCTTGTCTTTTTTCATAATTTTTCGTTGACATAGCATAAAAAAACAGTTTATAATAGTTTTTGTCAAAATGATATGAAATTTGGGCATTTTGTTTTCCTGCCCCTCTTGGAGGTGAAGAACATGCCTGATGTAAATTTGGATCCAAGATGGAAGGATTGTTCCGACGATCAGTTGGTCAAATTCTGTAAATCTGGTGAGGAAGGGGCCTTTTCTGTTTTGCTTGGCCGCTATAAACCCTTGATTCGGGCGCAGGTTGGAGCATGGAACCTCTCACCTCAGGATAAAGAGGATTTCACCCAGGAAGCTTGGATCGCACTTCTTTCCGCCGTAACCCATTTTGACCCTGATCGGAATGTTTCATTTGCCGCCTTTGCCCAGGTTTGTGTGCAAAACAGACTGACCTCTGCCGCACGCAGACAGTTTGCGGAAAAAAAGGTGACCAAACTCTCGCTTGACTCTTCAGCCATCACCGATGCGGCGCTGGTTAGTGAAGACCCGACCCAGAAGCTGCTGGAAGGCGAGCAGAACGCATCGCTGATCACAGACCTTTGCAAAACCCTTTCCAAAAAGGAAGAGGCGGTTTTGATTCTGTTTTTGCAAGGGCTTTCTTATCAGGAGATTGCAGAAACGCTTTCTTCTTCCAAAAAATCGGTGGACAATGCGCTTTCCCGCATTCGTTCCAAGTTGCGGCAACTGATTGCCGGTCATGACAGCATATAAAAGGGTTTCCCTTTTATATAGAATGAAAACGTGTTGAAAGACACAAAGCAAGAGAGGTTATCTATATGTTTGAGGACAAGACGCTCGTATGCAAGGAATGCGGACAGGAATTCGTTTTCACCGCAGGCGAACAGGAATTTTATCAGGAAAAAGGCTTTGAAAACGAGCCTCAGCGCTGCAAGCCCTGCCGGGATGCCCGCAAGCGTCAGAATCACCCCAGAGAGCACTTTGAAGCCACCTGTGCCAAGTGCGGTGCCACCGCCAGCGTGCCCTTCAAGCCCAGCGAAGACCGTCCTGTTTATTGCGACGCCTGCTTCGCCGAAATGAAGAATCAGTAAATCTGTGTCTTCTGCGCCCCTGCAAAAGCGGGGGCGTTTTTCTTTTCTCTTTTATGCGCCAAAAATCATCTTTTTTCCGCAACTTTTTACAGGAAAATTCTGCTCTGCCTTGGCAAGTGCCGGGTTTTATGCTATAATATGGTCAATTCAAGAAAGACCTGACAAAGGAGTGGCTCATTTTTATGAAAAACATCGTTGCCTGGATCTTGGCAATTTCGCTGGTGTTGACACTGGCTTTGACCATGCTTTTTTCCGAAAACAGCGGTCATTCGCCCGAAACTCCTTCGAACAGCGGAGAAACATCCTCCCTTTCCAACGAAGAAAAATCGGAAACATCTTCTCTTCCCGATCAATCCACCGAATCCTCTTCCGCCTCCGGCAACCCCAATGCCGCAAACACTGTGCAGGTGGATTCCTCTTTGGCAAAGGTGGGCAATCTGATTGCGGTAAACAGTAAAAATCCTTTGAAACAGGATCTTTCGGGATCATTGGTCAAGTTTTTCTCCCGTTATAACAACTGCTATAAATTCAGTACCACCGAACTTTATATGGATTCGGATGCGCTGGATGCTTTCAACGCCATGACCAGGGCATTTACCGATAAAACAGATCTCACCGACATCACCCTTTATTCCACCTACGCAAACGATCTTTCCGACGAGGCGGCAGCCGGGATGACAGTGACCCTTTCCATTGTCCGAAGCGAAAGCGAGATTTATTCCTTCTATGGCCAGAATGATTACGCCTTCTTTTATACCGACGGTCCTGATTACGGTTATATCCTGCGCTATCCCAAAGAAAAGAGTTCTGTGACCGGAGTGGAACACAAGGCCAACATTCTGCGTTATGTGGGTGTGCCCCACGCCCGGATCATCACCGAACAGGAGTTGGCGTTGGAAGAATATCTGACGATGCTGGAAAAGAACCACCCCTTCTCTTCTCCCCTTTCTTATACCGATAGAGAGGGCAATTCCTATTTGATCTATGCGGTGAAGGCAAGCGGCAGCAAAACCACGGTTCCTCTTCCCGAATGCGAATCTTATGACATCAGCGGCAACAATAACGGCTATTTCATTGTGACTGCAAAATTATAAAAATGACCCCACCCTGTGCGACAAAGGGTGGGGTTATTTTTTGCAAGTTTTTCCCTTTTCTTGCCTGTTGGCAGGATTCTTACAGGAAAAAAGGAGATCCTTCTTCCGGCGAGAGAAAGCAAATTGATGGAATAAAAAAGATCCTCCGGCTTAACCGGAGGATCTCGCCATGTCATTTTAAAATTCTTCCACACCGGGAGAATCGGGCAAAACCTTGGTGATTGTCGGCATTTTCAGCCGTTTTAAAAGGGCATCCGGGCATTGATAAACCCGAAAACAGAGCATAAACTTTCCTTCTTCTACCAAAAGAGAATCTGTTTTGCCGGGAATGGTGGTGATAAGAAGTTGATATTCTCCTTCGCTGTTTACCGGAAGATCTTTGGAAGAAATGCTGCAGGGAGCACCACTCGTCCAAAGGGGGTTCCCGGCGGTATCACAGACAGAAAGGGTGAATTCCGCACCGGGCGGAATGGCATCAACAGGAAGAGCGACCAAATAATCCCCGCCGGTCAATGGCTTTCCAAGCAGGTCGTGACTGTTATAGGCAGTGGCTAACACCGAAGCATCCGGCTCAAAAGTGCGATAAAGAAGATCCAAAACCCGTTGACGGTTTTCATCCAATTCCCGATTGGCTGTTTGCCAGTTCCAACCGCTTTGTTCCCGGCGGTTTTCCGCTTCCCACTGTTCCAGATCATCAAAAACAGTTAAGGAAAGGGTTTGCAGATAAACCCGTTGGGAAAAGGTAAATTGTTCCAAAGAAAATTTTTCTCCGGCAGAAATTCCAAGAAGGTCCATCGCCTTTTTGGTTTCCTCCGGAATTTCTTTCGGGGGAAGCAGTTCCAAAAGGGCAGAACAACGGTCAAAATAAGCCGCGATATCCATTTGCAGCAACACTTTGGTGGGGGCAAACCGCAGATGTTCGGCGTATTCCCCCACAGGGGGGGTATCCTGATTGGCGGAAAATGCAAAAACACGCAAATTCTCTTGCCATAGTTGCGCCTGCTCTTTGTTTGCTTTATCGGCAAAATCACAGCGGATCAGCGCAGTGCAGATCAACCGGTCATCAGGCAGATAAATCTCTTTTGCCCCGGCCACCGCATAGCCTGCCGTTTCGGTTCCGGTTCCAAAGAGCAGATAACGGCCGGGTTCGGTCAGGGTGAACACCGGATCGCCCCAACTGTCAAAAAAGGTGATATAAAAGGGCTTTTCCCCCTCCGGCACCTGCAAAATCACCGGCTCTTCCTCCAAAGAAAGCACTGCTACCGATTGCAGCCCATCTCCGTTGGGTCGAAGCATTCCGACGGTTTCCTTCTGCAACGGCCCGGAATAATGAACAAACCAATTCTCCGGTGCCTGGTCAGCATCGGGATGGACGGTATTGGTGAGATAATCCCGAATGGCATCACAGAGCATCAGCGGGAAAAAATAAAGATAAACGTCAAAAGCAGCTTCTTCCAGTGTCAAGACCGCTTCCCCATCTGATCCCGGTTCGGAAGCGGAATTTTCGGGGGCAGAAGAGAGTTCCTGCCCACCGGGAACACAGCCAGCCAGCAGAGAAAGGGTCAAAATCAAGGCAAAAAGCCGAAAAACGAGCCTTTTTTTCATCTCATCCACCCTCCTTTCCAAGAAAGAACAGTTCAAAAAGATAACCGCATCTTATCGCAGTGTCAGAATCAATTCCAGAATGTTTTGCTTCTCATTTTTCATATAAGAAACGGCATATTTATTTCTGCTGACTCCGGCTTCGTCAAAGGCACCGTTCAGAATCCGGGAAAAACTGCTGCCATCTGTCAAGGCCTGCAAAAGTTTTGCATATTCTTCTTCATCCTCATATCGGATGGCCATGGTTGTCTGCCCTTTTTGAATCTGTCTTGCAACAGCAGTTTGAAGGGTTTGGGCGGAATAAACCGCAAACTGCAGTTTTTCTTTGACAAAGTAACAATTTTCGGTAGCTGTCGCCTTTGGCACAGCAAAACTGTTATCCTTCAGCTGATGGGTTATAAAGATCATTTCATCGGTCAAATTCAAATAAGAATAGGAAACCTGATCATCGATCTTTCCGGCATAAAAAGGATCGCCCCAGGTGGTGTCCATATGATAATATGCACCGTCCAGCAAATTCAGATTCCAACTGTGGCTTTGCAATTGACCGGTGCTGGGGTCATAAGCCTCCCCCCGGACCATAACACTTGAAATCCCCAGTTTTTGCAAAAGATACTGGGCGGCAGCAGTATAACCGGCACAGACACTTTCTCCCTGGACAAACACGCTATAATAGTTTTGGTTGTTTTCTGATCCAAAAACATAATCTGTTTTGCGAACCAACGTTTCGTAAACCCACTTACTCTTTTCATAATCGCTGCCGCTTAGAGGGGCCTCTTTCAGCCAATTTTCCGCCACCTTTTCCACCTCTTTTTGCATTTGGGCGGCAGTTGCGGCGTCAAAGAGATATTCAGGGATGAAAACCACCCGATCGGCATAAATGGAATAGGCAAAACGGCGGCAGGAAAAGAGTTCCGGATGATCGGCCATCAAACAGGAAAAGATCTTCAAAACAGATTCCGATTCTTTTTCGTTTGTTTTGTAATTGCGGGGAAATTCAACCGACTCCATATGCTGTATGATACAGAAAAGCATCTCATCATAGACAGTTTTCTCTTTGGCAGACAGAGTTTCATAAGCCAGATAAACAACCTCGCCCGGGATATTTTCCGAAGAATCGGGGCGGGAGGATTCCTCTTCCGGCGGCAAAACAGGCGGCGCAGAGGAACTGATTTCCGGCACAGAGGAACTTTCGCTGGCAGGTTCGCTCACCAAAGGCCGAGAGACGGGCTCACTGCTTTCTTCCTGTTCCGGCTTTGAAACAGGCGGCTTTTGGGAAGAAGATACTTCTGTTTTGGAAGAAGATTCACTCTTTGCTTCGGAAGAAACCTCAACAGAAGATTCCTCGTTCAAACTGCTGCTTTCACCGGAGACAGAAGAAGAAAATTCGTCCGACACGGAAGGGACAGAAGAAATCTCTGTCGGGGCACTTAAAAAATCGCACCCTGCGGTGGTGGCCAGAAAAAGGGCTGCAAGACAGATAACCAGTTGGATTTTTGCTCGTTTCATTTCACATTTCTCATTTCATCAAAAGAATCAAACAAACGCAGAAACAGACAGACTCATAGGATCACGGAAAAAAACCGTGGTTTCCGGCAGCCTGTCCGTTTATCATTATGCTGTGCAACATATAAAAAGTTGGGGTTGGATAAAATCAGCTTCTGCCGCTGCGGCGGGAATACCCCATGCTTCCCTGTTTGCCCGAAGTGTTTTTCTTCAGATCGGAAAGCTTTTCATCGCTGTTTTTCTGGAATTTTTTGAGCATATCCTCAAAGCTGACGGGGGCATCGCTCTTGGGAGCATCAAAGCCGCCACCCTGGAAAGTTCTGGGACGCTCTTTCCGCACCGGACGCTCGCTTCGTTCCCCCTGAGGGGTTGCTTCCTTTTGGGGGCGGGGCTGAGCCTTTTTCATCGAAAGGCTGATTTTGCCCTGTTCGTTCACACCCAAAACCTTCACCTTTACAGTGTCTCCCCGCTTGACATAATCAGCGATGTTTTCCACATAGTCATTGGACACTTCAGAGATGTGGACCATACCGGTCTGACCCTCTCCCAGGTCGACAAAGGCGCCGAATTTGGTCACGCCCGAAACTTTTCCTTCGATGATGCTGCCGATTTCAATAGCCATATGTAATGCAAACTTCCATTCTGCCGCAATCGCGGCGTTTAATAAATATGCAAACGCCAAAAGCGTGTGCTTCAAAAATTATTCGCCCTTTTCCACATCATAATAGATCACTTCGTCGGGATAGACATATCCTCTGGAACGAATAATCCGAATGATGGTTTCGTCGTTGGCGTCGCCGTTCAAAAGACCCTGCCGCAGTTCTTCTTTTTCAGCAATGGAAAGGGCAACCTCTTTTTCCGCCTGTTGCAACCCGGCAAGCTGGCGGTTGTATTCCGCGGTTTCAGCATAAATATCCAGTTCCGCTTTCACAAAGAAACAGATCCCGAAGACGGCAAGGGCAAGAACCAGAATCTTCCAAAGCGAGAACCTTTTTTTGGTTTTTTTCTGTTTTTCAACCGGAGCGGCACCGGAGGTCTTCCGCGCCTTTCTTTCCACTGCCATTTTCGTTCACCGCCTTTGCTTTCTTCGTTTCTTCGGCATAAAAATATCCATCGTTATTATACAACATCTATCCCCGGTTTTTCAACCCCTTTTTTGATCTTTTTTTGGCTTTCCAAAGCCGTTTTTCCACTTTTTTCCTTTCCTGCCTCCTTTTGTCCGGCCCGGCCTTTTTTTGTTCCTCCTTTCTCTGCCGCTTCCTTTGCCTTTTTTGCCGGAATTTTTCTGCCTTTTTCCCGATGACTGCGGCGGCCTTTTGCAGGAAAAGAATCAAAATTCCGGTTATCCACCGCCAGGCAAACAACAAAAGACGGCCGAGGGTGATATGCCAAAGAAGCCACCCCACCCCCCAGCCGGTCAAAAGATACCAACGGATCACCCCGTCGGAAGAACGAAGAAGAAACAAAAAGGCGATGGGGGCGGCCAGCAGCCAATAAAAAAGATCCATCAGCGCCACTTCATGATCCTTCCATCGGAAATGGACTCTTGCCATTCGAAAGAGATCAAACAAAAGCGAAAGCACCGCCCCTTCCCCAAAGGAACGGGCAAAGGCCATCCATTCGTTTCCCAGTTCCCAACGCATAGGCTCCTCCTCTCAGCGAAACAGTTTTTTCAACCCCTTCCCCTCTTCCCCCTGGGCGGAATAAGAAAGGGCGTCGATGCTGCCCGAAAGGAGCAATTCTCCGCTTCCCACATTCAAACTGCCCATTTTCAAACCGCCGCCCCGCACGGTCAGTTTTCCGCCGGTGGTGGCAAGAACAACGCTCATCTCGTCAAAACGGATCACCTCTTTGACCCCAAAAAGCTGCAACTCCTTTCTGTCGGTCAGTTGCAATTTGTGCTGAATCACCGGTTCACTCTTTCGCTCCGGCTGTTTTTGCCGTGTGTAATCCATTTCTGAAATCTGCCCCTTTCTCTTTTGAATGTTTTTCTAATGTATATGCAGGGAAAATGTTGTTCAGAAGCAGAAATCCGAGAGAAACTTTCCTTTGGAAAACGGTTGCAGGAAGTCTGGGAATATGGTATAATTTAGTGATTATAATTCCCCACTTTATATCCAAAAAGAAAGGAGCGATGCAAAGTGGTTCTGAAACGATGGCAACAAAAACCGTTGCCCGAACTTTCTTTTCCGGCGGCAGACCCTTCTGCCAACCTTTTGTCTTTGCTCCTTGCCCAAAGAGGGGTAAACACCCCGGAGGAAAAAGCCGATTTTTCCGGCGCTCACACGCTCTCTGACCCCTTTTCTCTTTTGGATATGGACCGGGCTGTCAGACGGGTGGCGCTGGCCGCAGAAGCAGGAGAAAAACTGCTTATCTTCGGGGACTACGATGCAGACGGCATTTGCGCAACGGCCATTTTATGGCACTATCTGCACAATTTGGGGGTTCAGACCGCCTTTTATCTTCCCAGCAGAGAAAATGAAGGATATGGGCTGAATGAACAGGTGGTGAGAAGTGCCGCCAAAAAAGGCATCACCCTGATCATCACGGTGGATAACGGAATCTCCTGTCACAGCGAGGTGGAACTGGCCAAAAGTCTTGGGGTGGATGTGGTGATTTTGGATCATCACCAACCGGGAGAAGTGCTGCCCGATGCTGCCGCCGTGGTGGATGCCCATCGAACCGACCAACAGGATGCCGAATCCTTGCGGATGCTTTGCGGTGCCGGCATTGCTTTGCTGTTTGTTGCAGCCATGGAAGGCGGTGACACCGAAACTGCCCTGGAACAATATGCCCATTTGGCCGCCATCGCCACCATCGGCGATATTATGCTGCTGCAAAAGGATAATCGGTTGATTGTCCAGCGGGGGCTGGAAATTTTGCGCTATACCGACGACGGCGGACTGGCCATTTTGATGGATCTTGCCGGCATCGACCGCAGATTGATCACCGCCGAACAGGTTGCCTTTTCTTTGGTGCCGCGGATCAACGCCACCGGAAGAATGGGCAGCGCCACCGATGCCCTTCGGCTGCTTTTGGAAGAGGACAGAGAAGAGGCAGTCCGTCTGGCTGAAGCCGTCTGCCGCCAGAATGACGATCGCCGCAAGACAGAAGCAGAAATTACCGCCGAAATCGAAGAAATGGTTGCAAGGCAACCCGAATTGTTGCAGGGACGGATCGCCTTTTTTGCAGGTGAAAATTGGCACAAGGGCGTCATCGGCATCTCTGCCGCAAGGCTGATGCAAAAATACGGCAAACCGGTTTTCATCGCTTCAACAGAAGAGGGGTTTGCCACCGGAAGCGCCCGGAGTTTCGGGGATTTTTCGGTCTTTGAATCCCTTTCTTTCGCCGCTGATCTTTTGGATAAATTCGGCGGACACAGAAGCGCCGGCGGTTTTTCCTGCAAGAGTTCCAACCTTTTGGAACTGAAAGAGCGTTTGGAATTTTTTGCCAAAGAACACTTTCCTCTGATGCCGCTGCCTTGCCAGGAAATTGACCTTGCCATGCCCGAGGCAGCACTGAATCTGGAAACGGTGCATTTGATTGAAACATTAGAGCCCTTTGGAAACGGCAACGAATCCCCCATCTTTTTGTTGGAAAATATGACCGTTCGGCGCACCTTCCCGGTGAAAGAGGGAAAATATGTGCGCTTCGAAGCGGCAAGAGGCGGCAGGGTTTATTCCTTCATCTGCTTTTTTATGACGGCAGCCGCTTTCCCTTTCGCTTCGGGCGATCGGGTGGATCTGCTCTTTTCGGCCTCTTCGAATCTTTATCAGGGGGAAGAACGGCTCTCTTTGCGCTGTGTGGATATCCGGCCTGCCGGGTTCCCCTATTTTGCTTATCATTTGGGCCTTTCCATTTATGAAAAATTTCTGCGTCGGGAGCCCATCTCTTCTGCCGACGCCAAAAAATGTCTTCCTGTTCAGGAGGAGATGCGGGAAATTTGGAAAACGCTCATCTCTCTGCCCGAGGAACAAAGAACGGAAGAAATTCTCTTTTTCAAACTCTTTCCCCTTCGAATCGGTTATGCCAAGATTCGTTTTGCGATGGGAATAATGGAGGAACTGGGGCTTGTAAGCCGCTCTGAAAACGGACTGCATCCCACCGAATCTGTCGGGAAAACCGATTTTCGGAACACCGAAATTTATGAACGATTGGCCCGCATCGCTGACAGCGAAGATTAAACTGACAGAACATCCACGGAAAGGAGGCCTCTTTGGTGAAAGAGCAAGACGGCTTCAAACAGAATCACAACGAATATTTGGATCAATTAAAAGAAAAGATCATAAAATCCGGCCGAAATTATCAGCTTGACCGAATCGAAAAGGCCTTTTTGGTGGCAGATCGCTGTCACGGCGACCAGCGGCGCATCTCCGGCGAGCCTTATATTATGCATCCGGTGTCGGTGGCAGAAATTTTGATCGACCTTGGAATGGACACCGACAGTGTGGTGGCCGCACTGCTGCATGATGTGGTGGAGGATACCGAATACACGTTGGAAGAATTGACCCGGGAATTTTCTGCCGACGTCGCCCTTTTGGTGGATGGAGTGACCAAACTGGGAAAAATCGAATTTTCTTCGCAGGAGGAAGAAAAGGCCGAAAACATTCGCAAAATGCTCCTGGCTATGAGTCAGGACATTCGGGTTATGATCATCAAACTGGCCGACCGCCTGCACAACCAGCGAACCATCTGGGTGCGCAGCGATGCCAAACGACGGGAAAAATCTTTGGAGACTATGGAGATTTTTGCCCCCATCGCCCACCGTCTGGGCATCCGGGCGGTCAAAGACGAGTTGGAAGATATCTCGCTTCATTGTCTGGATCCCATCGCCTATGCAGAGATTGAAGAAAAATTGGCACT
>JAFQMB010000180.1 GCA_017421095.1 Oscillospiraceae bacterium | reverse complement strand
TGGATATGATCGGACATATCGTATTATTGGTTGGATATATAGCTCAGCTGTGGTTTATCGGCAAAAGCTTTGCCTTTGAACGGGATGCTGTATCGGCGCAGATTGCCAAACGCTGGAAGAGTCTTCGCATTGCGGCAACTATCGGGATCCCCCTTCCCATGGCAGTGGCATTTTTCATCTGGTGGCTGGAATATGAACGTGCAATGGCGGTGCTTTTGGTAATTATGGAAGCCATTCCGCTGGCTTTGGTACTGGGATTTATTTTAAAAATGATCTATTCGGTGAACAGTTCAAAATAAAAATAGGCTCTTCGTGTTATCGAAGAGCCGTATTTTTATCCGCATTGTAGAATCAGCCACACTTTATCAAAGTTTTTTTCTTTCAGATCTTGCTTTTGAATATAGAAGTACAGATTGCCGCAGTCACCCCACAGCAGCTCGTAATCATCCTCCATGATGCTTGCCATTTGGAAAAGCAGCGTCCAATTGCGGGCAGCCAATTCTATGTCAGCGCTGTCATCCTCTGCGGTGTTCTGATAGCTTTCGGCATCACCGCAGTAAAGTCCTCTTATGGTGCGTTCACATTCGGTGAGCATTTCGCTTTGGATCACATCTGCATAACCAAGCAGTTTATGTCGTTCAAAATCCTCTTCCGGCAGGTGATCCTCCAAATATTCCTCCAACTCTTCAAATTCGATATCTGCTTCTTCGGGGATATGATATTCTATTTCCTCGTAGCCGGGCAGAGACTTTTTTTGCTTGAAGGAAAGGGCATATTCCTTAATTTTGTAGTCATCGGAAAGGTCATCGGGAAAATCGATGGTCACAAAACCATCGGTATTTTCAAAATAATATACGCGGCTGCAACCCGCATCCTTGGGATCAAAGCCCCAGCATCCCGTTTCCATTTCGTAAAAGAAGCATAGTAGTCCCGTTTCGGGCAGCAGATGGTCGCTGTCGAACTTTTTAATCTCGGCAAGATTGAATTGACCAAGAAAGGAAAGAGGTCTGTTTGCAATGTTTTCATCATAATCAGCCCCTTCGTATCTCGGCCAAACAAAATCGGACGGTAAATAGGGCATGCCCCCGAATTTGCTGGCATCGGGGGAAAGCTTTTTTGCCTTTTTGAGCTTGATAACGATTTCGTTTTGCTGTATTTGCTTGATAACATCCTTGATCTTAGACATGGTCCCCTCCGCATGTTTTGATGTAGGTTCAATATAGCATATTATCTTCAAATTGTCAAGGTGAATTAAAAACAGTTCTTGCAAAAACGTTTTTACTGTGATAAAATGAGAAAAAGGTGTGAGGTGCGGAAGATGGAAAATAAAAAGAAGAAAAACGGTGTCAAGGCATGGTTCCCCCTTTTGCTGTCAATTATGATGGGCGTGCTTCTGGGTGTTGCCACCACAAGATATGCGGACGCTTCCGCCATGGAGGGCGAAAGTGTGTTTATGCGGCTTTTGATTACGTTCGGAATCCTGCTTGCAGTTATTTATATACAAACGGTGATTCATGAGCTGGGACATTTGGTGTTTGGATTATTGAGCGGTTATCGATTCAGTTCCTTTCGCATTTTCAGCATTCTTTTAAAAAAAGAGCAGGGAAAGCTTCGGATCAAACGGCTGAAGCTGGCGGGTACCGGCGGAC
>JAFQMB010000179.1 GCA_017421095.1 Oscillospiraceae bacterium | reverse complement strand
GCCGGCCTGCCCCGCTTTATGAACATTCCCGGCGAGAATTTGAAGAGTGTTTATTCCGCCAACGAATTCTTGACCCGTTCCAACCTGATGAAGGCTTATGAAGAAAACAGCGCGACCCCCATTTATCGCGGCAAGCAGGTTGCGGTGGTGGGCGGCGGCAATGTGGCCATGGATGCTGCAAGAAGTGCCCTGCGTTTGGGGGCCGAAAGGGTTCAGATTGTCTATCGCCGTTCCATGGAAGAACTGCCGGCCCGAAAAGAAGAGGTGGAACACGCCATGGAAGAAGGCATCGAATTCCATCTTTTGACCAACCCCATCGAAATTTTGTCTGACGAGGCAGGTTATGTTTCCGGCCTTGTTTGTGTGGAAATGACCTTGGGAGAACCCGATGCTTCCGGCCGTCGCCGTCCGGTGGAAAAGGAAAATTCCCGTCATATTCTTCCGGCCGACTGTGTGATCATGGCCATCGGCACCTCGCCCAATCCGCTGATCACCTCGACCACCGACAATCTGCAAACCGATCGCCGGGGCTGCATTGTCACCAAGGATGAAAGCGGCCTCACCTCTCGCCCCATGGTTTATGCCGGCGGCGATGCGGTGACCGGTGCTGCCACCGTGATTCTGGCCATGGGCGCCGGAAAACAGGCCGCCAAAGCCATCCACGAAGCACTCTCTTAAAGCAAAATCCCTCCGCTTTATTAGCAGAGGGATTTTTTCTTTACTCAAGAAGGTTTTCGCAAAACCCTTTGGAAATAAGTTTAATACCGTTTGTATTAAACTTATTATATATTACAGGCTGTTCTCTGTTTTGGATATCAATTCCAAATCTTTTCTGGCCGAAAGAGCAGATTCTTTTGCGATCTGCTGCAATTTTTCAGCAAGCTTCTTTTCCAAACCGGCGGTATAACTGTTGCCGCAGGGATCGATCCCCACAAAGGCCTGAAGCCAATGGCAAGCCGCCAGATAACTGCCCTCTTTGGATTGATGGGCTCTGTCATCTGCCCAAAGATCCGTTTCGGGCAGCGCCTGACGGCAGGCTTCAAAGGCATGATTGCCCGAGGCAACCGGCAGATGATATTTGTTTGCCACCGACAAAGAAAATGCTCTGACCTCTTTGATTCGCTCTTTTGTCGCGGCTTCCCCAAACAGCGGAATATAGAAGAGGGGTTTGGCGCCGTTTGCTTCAATCAGTGGCAAAATGACCTGCAAGGCGTTTTCTAATTCTGCTTCGCTGGTGGCAGAATAATCCTGCAACACCACATAGTCATAAGCACGGGCAGATAATTTTTCCCGGAGCAGTTGGCCCCAAGGATGCTGCTCGTCTGCAAATTCCGAGAGTTTGGCGGCACCGCGAGTGCAGTATTCCACATAGTGGGATTTTCCGGCCGCTTGACAAAGGGCCATAAACTTCAACGGGGTGCCATTGAAATAGGTATGACTGTTGCCCACCGCCAGGAAAGAGATATCCCCCTCTTTCGGGCCTCGGGTTTCGGGGCAGGAAATTTTCACCGCATTTTTTTCGGGCAGATACTCGGCGGTCAGCGGAAAGAGTTCAAAGGGCATGCTCATGGT
>JAFQMB010000178.1 GCA_017421095.1 Oscillospiraceae bacterium | reverse complement strand
GCACCGTTCTGAAATTGCCGGTGGATTTGCTCATCTTTTTGTTGTCGATGTTCAAATAAGCATTGTGCAGCCAATAACGGGCAAACTCCTTGCCGGTGCAGCATTCGCTCTGGGCGATCTCATTTTCGTGGTGGGGGAAGATGAGATCCATACCGCCGGCGTGAATATCGATGGTATCCCCCAGATATTCCCGCACCATGGTAGAACATTCAATGTGCCAGCCGGGCCGACCTGCCCCGAAGGGGGCTTCCCAAACCGGTTCGCCGGGCTGAGATTTCTTCCAAAGGGCGAAATCCATGGGATCTTCCTTGTGCTCCCCGCTGCCAACCCGGTTAGATGCCCCATTTTGCAGTTCTTCCATAGGCTGATGAGAAAGTTTGCCATAAGAAGCAAAACTGCCGGTGCGGAAATAAACCCCGTCTTCCGCCACATAAGCATGGCCTTTTTGGATCAGATCCGAGATCATATCACAAATGCGGCCGATGTTTTCGGTTGCTCTGGGGTTGGCGGTTGCCTCTTTGGAACCAAGCCCCTTCAGATCTTTGAAAAATTCGTCGGCATATCGGACAGAAAGTTCCTTAACGGTGGTGTTCTCTTCTGCGGCACGGCGGATCAGTTTGTCGTCAATATCGGTGATGTTCTGAACAAACTCCACCTCATAGCCCAGATATTCAAAATAACGGCGAAGGGTATCAAAAACCGTGGCAGGACGGGCGTTTCCGATATGAACCAGGTTATAAACCGTGGGGCCGCAGACATACATTTTCACCTTTCCCGGCTCCAAAGGGATAAATTCCTGCTTTTCTCTTGTCATGGTGTTGAACAGTTTCATATTTTTTCTCCTTCACAAAAACTTCAAGCATCCTGCCCGGAAAAACTCTTTTCGGCGTTGGGGCAGTTTTTCCGGCATTGTTCCAGTTCGCTGCGCAAGCGACAGAGTTCCTGGGCCACCGGGTCGGGAATGTGCACCTGATCCAGATGTTCCTGCACCTTTTCATTCCGGATCTTCACCACCCGGGCAGGCACCCCCACAGCGGTGGCATGATCGGGCACTTCGGAAAGCACCACCGCACCGGCTGCCACCTTGGCGTCATCTCCCACACGAAAAGGCCCCAAAATCTTGGCGCCGGCACCAACCATCACCCGGTCGCCCAAGGTGGGATGGCGTTTTCCCTGGTCTTTCCCGGTGCCACCCAGGGTCACCCCTTGATAGATGGTGCAATCATCACCGATGACCGCCGTCTCTCCGATCACCACACCGGTTCCGTGGTCGATAAAAAGGCCTTTTCCGATCTTTGCGCCGGGATGGATCTCAATTCCGGTGAGTTTTTTGGTGCGTTCGCTGATCTTTCGTGCCAAAAAGAAGTGCCCTTTCTCATAAAGTTTATGGGCTCTTCTGTGACGGCGCAGGGCCCGAAAGCCGGGATAAAGCAAAAAGACTTCCAGATTGCTTTTTGCGGCAGGGTCTCGCCTTCTGATGGCTTCCAGATCATATTTCAAAGCTTCAAACATATTTTTGCCTCGCTTTGTAAAAAATAAAACGCCCCCGAACACAGCAGGTCGCTGCATCCAGAGGCGGCAAAATTTGCCACGGTTCCACTCTGATTTCTCACTCATCCTTCCGATAACGGGGAATTCCGGCGCAACCTACACAAAGCTTTCGCCCCTTCAATCACGCAGCAAACGAAGGCACATCCCACATCCCTTTTATTGCCCCTTTCAGCCTTTGGGAGCAACTCTCTGAAAAAGTTTTCTGCGGCTTCTTTTCGTTTTTGGCTTTGGGTTATTGTAACACGGCAATACGAAAATGTAAAGAGGGGAATTTGCATCTGCACTCTCTCTTTTTCGCACCGTTTCTCTTTGCAGCAAAAGGTATCCGGCCATTTTTTGACAGATAAAAACAGACCCACCGAAAACCGATGGGTCTGACACGTTATTTTTTCATCTGTCTGACCGCTTCCAGATCTGCTTTTTGCAGGGCATCCAGCAATCGGTCGCTGCCGTCGCAAAAGAAATGACTGGGCGTTTGGCGATAAACCTTTTCGTCTGCCAAATATAACAACACCGGAATATCGCCCGGATAAGTGCGCAGAATCGGCTGCAATTTTGAAAATTCCGATGCGCTCTCCAACTTGACTACCAGACGGGATATCTCCTGTTCTTCCGAAACGGGCGAAGCAGGCGGCGCCGATTTTCTGCCTCCGCCCTTTGCAAGGCAGAGCCGCACCCCCTCTTCGTTGGGAGGATAAAAGCCCTCGGCCAGCAGTTTGACCGGTTCCTCTTCCCGCACCGAAAGTTTCCCTTTGCAAAGGAAGGCGTTGCCCGGCTGCAAAGATCGGCCGTATTTTTCAAAGAGTTTCGGGAAAACCAAAATCTCCATACTGCCTTCAAAATCTTCTGCCTGTAAAATGGCCATTTTCTCGCCGCTGCGGGTGTTTTTCTCCTGCTTGCCTGCCACCAAGCAAAGAATCGTCACCTCGCTCTGATCGGGCAGGTCGGCACAGGCAGGAATATTCACGCCGCCAACCTGTTCGATGACTTTTTCATAAACCGCAAGCGGATGCCCGGAAAGATAAAGGCCGGTGGCCTCTTTTTCCATCCGAAGCAGTTCCCTTCGGTCATATTCCTTCAAATCGGGCGGAGAATTGCCCATCTCCTCTTCCTCGGAAAAGAAACTCATCTGTCCCGAAATCTGCCGCCGTTTGGCAGAGGCAAATCCGTTCATCAGCGATTCCGCCTCAGCCATCATCTGGCATCGGTTCCAATCCAAAGCATCCAGCGCACCGGCAGCGATCAGCATTTCAACAGACTTTGTCCCAAACTCCAAAGCACTCATTCGGCGGCAGAAGGAAACAAAATCGGAAAATTCGCCCTTTTTCTGCCGATCGGCAATCAAATTTTCCAACTGGACCCGCCCCAAATTTTTGATCGCGAGCAATCCAAAACGGATTCCCTCTTCTTCAGCCTCGAACCCCACAAAAGAGCGGTTCACATCCGCGGGCAGCAGCCGAATTCCCATCTTTCGGCACTCGGCAATGGATTCTCTCACCTTGTCTGCCGATTCCACATAAACGGTCATCATGGCCGCAAAAAATTCTTTGGGATAATAATATTTCAGCCAGGCGGTTTCATAAGCCAACACCGCATAGCCCGCCGCGTGAGATTTATTGAAGGCATAGGCGGCAAAACTGCTCATCTCGTCAAAGATGCGGTTTCCGATCTCAGGGGAAACCCCCTTTGCCACACAACCGGGCACCGCATCCCGATCGGGCCCCTTTTCGCAGCCGTAAAGGAAGATGCTGCGTTCGGCCTCCATCACATCCGCCTTCTTTTTGGCCATGGCTCGGCGCACCAGATCGCTTCGGCCGTAAGAATAACCTGCCAGACTGCGGCAGATCTGCATCACCTGTTCCTGATAGATGATCACACCGCCGGTCACCGACAAAATGGGTTCCAGCAAGGGATGAAGATATTGCACCGAATCAGGATTCTTTCTGCTTTCCAAATAAACCGGAATATTTTTCATCGGGCCGGGGCGATAAAGCGAGATGGCCGCAATCAGATCTTCCAGCCTTTCGGGCTTCATCTGCAAAAGAAGCTGCCGCATTCCGCCCGATTCCAATTGAAAAACACCGCCGCTTTTGCCGGCAGAGAGCATGGAATAAACCTTTTTATCATCCATTTCCCCAAAATCCGGAGAAAAGGCAGGATTCTTTCTTCTCACCGCTTCAATGGTCTTTCGAATGACCGTCAAGGTGCGCAGCCCCAAAAAGTCGATTTTCAAAAGGCCCAGTTCCTCCACCGCCTCTTTGGCAAACTGGGTCACCACCGCATCATCATTTTTCTGCAGAGGAAGATAATTTGTCACCCTTTCGGGGGTGATGACCACACCGGCGGCGTGGGTGGAGGCGTTGCGGGGCATTCCCTCTAAGGTCATGGCCGTATCCAAAAGGCGGCGAATCTGTGGATCGTTTTCATACTCCTGTTTCAAATCCCCGTTGATTTTGATGGCCTTTTCGATGGTCATTCCCAGTTCGTGGGGAATCATTCTGGCAACCTTATCGGGCAAAGAATAGGGCAGTCCCATCACTCTGCCCACATCCCGGACAGACCCTCTGGCCGCCAAAGTGCCAAAGGTGATGATCTGGCTCACCCGTTCCTTGCCGTATTTGGCGATGACATAATCAATAACCTCCTGCCGTCCTTCAAAGCAGAAGTCAATATCAAAGTCGGGCATAGTCACCCGCTCGGGATTCAAAAATCGTTCAAACAGCAAATGATAGCGCAAGGGATCCACATCGGTGATCCCAAAAAGATAAGAAATCAGACTGCCGGCCCCCGAACCTCTTCCCGGGCCAACGGGAATTCCCCGTTCCCTGGCATATCGGATAAAATCCCAAACGATCAGATAATAGTCCACAAAGCCCATATGGCGAATGATCTCTTTTTCATAAGCCAGCCGTTTTTCAATCTCCTCTGTTCTCTTATTGCCATAGCGGCGCAAAAGTCCCTCTTCGCAAAGGCGGTCAAACAATTCGTCGCTGCTCTCGCCTGTCTCAGGGGTAAAACGGGGGAGTTTCAATTCCCCGAAGGTGAAATGGGCGTGGCAGCGCTCGGCAATGCGGCAGGTGTTGGCCAGCCCCTCCTCAATCAGCGGATCCGCCCAAAAAGAGAAGGCCTCTTTCATCTCGTCTCCGCTTTTTACATAAAATTCCTCCGTTTCAAATTCCAAACCGCCCTCTTCCCCCAAGGTACGGCCGGTCTGAATGCACATCAAAATATGCTGGGCAGCGGCATTCTCTTTTTTGAGATAATGAGCATCGTTTGTGATCACCGGGGGAAGATTTGTTTCTCTGCAAAGGCGCAAAAGGTCCGGCATAATGGCCTGCTGCTCGGCCAAAGAATGATGCTGCAGTTCAATATAAAAATGATCGGGGCCGAAAATTTCGGCATATTCCATTGCCGCCTTTTTGGCCGCGGCATAATCTCCTTCACTCAAAGCCCGGGGAATCTCTCCTGCCAGGCAGGCAGAAAGAGCGATCAGTCCCTCGCTGTGTTGTCTCAAAAGTTCCTTGTCCACCCGGGGTTTACTGTAAAACCCTTCGGTATAACCGGCACTGGAAAGGGCGGTCAAGTTTGCATATCCCACCTCATTTTCAGCCAAAAGCACCAGATGATAGGGTTTGTTATCCACTCCAAAGGTTCTGTCAAAGCGGCTCCTTGGTGCCACATAACATTCAAACCCCAAAATGGGTCGAATGCCTTCCTTTTGACAGGCCTTATAAAATTCCACCAGACCGCACATGACCCCGTGATCGGTCACCGCCACCGCATCCATACCCAATTCCTTGACGTGTTTCACCAATTCCCTGATGCGGCAGGCGCCGTCCAAAAGGCTGTATTCGCTGTGCAGATGCAAATGAGTAAAGGGTGTCATATCCGGTCCTCCTTTCTTTTCTTCTTTCGTTTTTTATCCTTCCAATTCGCCCGATTCGGCCAATTTTTCCAACTTTTGCAGCCGATGATTCACCCCGGAACGGGAAAGGGGCGGCATCAAAAGTTTGCCCAGTTCCGCAAGGCTCAATTCGGGATTGGCCATTCGAAGCAGCGCCACCTGCTGCAATTCTTCGGGCAGGTCATAAAGGCGGTCGCTCTCCATCAGTTTTTTGATGGATTCATTTTGCCGCAGCGATGCATCCATGGTTTTGCCGATGTTGGCGGTATCGCAGTTGTTTCGGCGGTTAATGTTGTTTTTGACCGCCTTTTCCACCTGGGTTTCCATCAAATAAATGGCAGCTTTAGAGGCGCCAAAAGCCGCAAGCAGTTCCTCAATCCGGGTCGATTCCTTGGTATAAAGCAGCGGTCTGCCTCTTCTCTGGGAACGGCGAAGGGGCATTTCCTGCTTTTTCAGCAAGTTTGCAAGGGCATCACAGAGTTTGTCAGAAGGCGGATCAAATTCCAGATGATATCCCTTTTCCGGATCGTTCACACTGCCGCAGGCGTAAAACACACCGGCCAAAAAGGCATTTCGCAGTTCCGTTCCTTTTAAGATTCTGAGATTGATATATTCGGGCAGCATTTCTTTTGGATATCCAAACAAAGAAAGCACCCTGCCCACATCTCGGCAAACCACCTCATATGCCGGACTTTTCCCCCGATGGATTTCAAAAATTTCCACCTCGGCCGCCAACACCTCGCAAAGAAGCGCTCGAATCTCCTTGGCCTTTGTTTGGCTTCGGGTGATCAAAACGCCCTCCTCGCCTCTTCTTTCATAGAAAAAAAGAAGGCAGCCATAGGCCATGGCCG
This sequence comes from Oscillospiraceae bacterium, assembly GCA_017421095.1. Taxonomy (GTDB): domain Bacteria; phylum Bacillota; class Clostridia; order Oscillospirales; family Ruminococcaceae; genus RGIG1943. The sequence continues at coordinate 25,404 of JAFQMB010000178.1, read as the reverse complement.
CCCGGATATCCTCCGGCGTGGCATTCTTTTCCGATATCTCATATCTGACCTGCTCGGAAAAGGACATGGCGTATCACCCCTTCTTTCTTGTTTTATTTTTGATGAAAATCAATAGCGATCGATCAAGCGCACCTCGCACTCCAATCGGACACCCTTTTTTTCAAAAACGGTCTTCTGCACCTGTTCAATCAACTGCAACACATCGCTTGTGGTGGCGTGATCCTTGTTGATGCAAAAGCCTGCGTGTTTCTCGGAAACCTGTGCGCCGCCAACCGTCAGCCCCTTCAGGCCGCATTCCTCGATCAAAGCGCCGGCATAAAACCCCACCGGGCGCTTAAAGGTGCTTCCGGCGCTGGGGAATTCCAACGGTTGCTTTTCCTTGCGGCGTTCCAAAAACTCCTTCATCCGCGTTTCGATTTCCAGGCCGTTATCCGGTTTCAGCCGAAGTTTTGCCCCGGTGATGATCGCCTTTTTCTTTTGGAACAAACTGGTCCTGTATCCCAGTTCCAACTCCTCTGCCGACAAGGTCATTCTGGTACCGTCGGGCAGCAAAAAACTGCAGGAAACAAGCAGATCGGCCATCTCTCCGCCATAGGCGCCGGCATTCATAAACACCGCACCGCCCAGCGTTCCGGGAATGCCATAAGCAAATTCCAGACCCGAGAGCCCTTTACTTTGGGCAAACCGACAGAGTTTCATCAAAGAATAACCGGCGGCACATTCAATTTCATCCCCCATCTGGCGGGGAGCAGGCTCATTTTCGTTCAGCCGGATCAAAATTCGTTCGATCATTCCGTCGGGCGCCAAAAGATTGCTTCCCTTGCCCAAAACAAACCAATCCTGCCCGGTGCGGTTCAGTTCTTTCAAAAGGCAGGCGGTCTGCATCTCGTTTGCAGGACGGATCAGAATTCTTGCCACACCGCCCGTCTGAAAACTGGTCATTTTGGCCATGGGCACCAATTCCTCAAAAGGAATCTGCCGTCTGGTCAAAAAGCTTTTCAGCTGTTCGTGCATTCCGTCTGCCTCCTCACTCCTGTTTTCTCTTGCTAAAAAATTCAAATCTTTTTTCTGGTGCGGCCCAACATAGCAGCCCCGATGATCCCGGCATCGTTCCCCAGTTTCGCAATCCGAATATCGGGAGCCGGACTGTTTTTGCCCAGATAAATTTCTTTCATCACCCGTTCGCGCAGAGGCAGAAGCAGGGTGTCCCCCTCTTTGCAAATACCGCCGCCGATAACGCAAACCTCCGGCTGGAAGATATTCAAAAGGTTGGTCAACCCGGTGGCCAGATCCTCAATATACTGTTCCACCACTTTTGTTCCCACCGCATCTCCAAGACGCATGGCGTCAAAGGCAGTCTTGCCGTCCACCGCATCCAGTGTGGGGGCCACCTGCCAAAGAAGACTCTCTTTGTGTTCTTCCATCGCCTCTTTTGTGGTGCGGATCAGTCCGGTGGCCGAAGCATAGGTTTCAAAGCACCCTTTTCTGCCACAGTTGCAAAGTCTGCCCCCCTGTTTGGTGACGATATGCCCCACCTCTGCCCCGGCATAGTTAAAGCCGGCATAGATGCGGTCATCCACCACCACGCCGCCGCCAACCCCCGTTCCCAGGGTGATCACCAGCGCCTTATGGCTGCCCATGGCCGCCCCAAAGCAAAATTCGCCGTAACCTGCGGCATTGGCATCGTTTTCAATAAAAGCATTCAGGCCCAGACGTTCTTCCATCATCCGTTCCAAAGGAACGTTATCAAAATCCAAATTGGCGGAGTATTCCACCACACCCGTTTCGGTGTTGGCGATACCGGGGGTGCCGATGCCTGCCCAGATAAGATCCGAAAGCTGAACACCGGCCGCCGCTGCCGCCAAACGGGAAGCCTCTGCCATCTTATCCGCAACCTCGTCTGCCGGGCAGGGAAGATTGGTGGAAACATTGCCTTTTCCCAGAATCTTTCCCTCTTCGTTCACAATACCGGCCTTCACGTTGGTGCCGCCCAGATCAATGCCCAAATATAATTTCATCTTTTCTCTTCCTCTCTGTCTGATGGCCTTTTCCCGATGTCTGTTCATCGGCCTTCCGGCGGAGTAAGCTGTAGCGTAATTTCCTTGTTTTTCGGCTCCAGTTGGCGCAATTTCACCCCGGCAGAGGTCAACATTCTTCTACTGGCCTTGGTGGCAGGGGTGTGGGCATATTTATCCGAAAGATAAACCACCTCTTTGATTCCCGATTGGATAATCGCCTTGGCACATTCATTGCAGGGAAAAAGCGCCACATAGATGGTTGCCCCCTCCAAAGAACGGCCATGGCTGTTCAAAATGGCATTGAGTTCCGCGTGAACCACAAAGGGATATTTGGTTTCCTCGCCCTCTCTGTCCCAAGGGTATTCATCGTCCGAGCAGCCGTGGGGGAAGCCGTTATAACCGGTGGAAACAATGATCTTTCCCGGATCCACAATGCAGGCCCCCACCTGGGTGTTGGGGTCTTTGCTGCGATGGGCGGCAAGAAGTGCCACCCCCATAAAATATTCATCCCAGCTGATATATCCGCTGCGTTTCATCTTTTTTCACTCCGTTTCACACAGAAAGTCTATGCTCCTGTGTTTCGATTTATTTGGAAAATCCGGATTTCGCTCAATAAAGATCCCAGGCATCAGGGGAAACACTGTTTCCGGTGCCGCTATCCAGTCCCAGTTTGGCCAAAAGTTCTTCAGCCGCATTATAACCCATCTTCTTTTGACGGTTGTTCATCGCCGCCACCTCGATGATCACAGCCAGATTTCGGCCGGGCTTCACCGGAATAGTCAAACAGGGCACCCGATTGCCCAAGATTTCCGTCTCTTCGTTTTCCACCCCAAGGCGGTCATAAACCTTTTTGGAATCCCAAAGTTCCAACTGCACCACCATATCGATCTTTTCGGTCATTTTGACGGCACCCATACCGAAAATCCGGCGGGCATTGACGATGCCGATGCCCCGCATTTCCAAAAAGTGGCGGATGTTATCAGGGGAAGAACCCACCAGCGTTTTGTTGGAAACCCGCTTAATCTCCACAGCATCGTCTGCAATCAGCCGATGGCCCCGTTTGATCAGTTCCACCGCCGTTTCGGATTTGCCCACGCCCGATTCTCCCAAAAGAAGCACACCTTCGCCGTAAACCTCCACCAAAACGCCGTGTCTGGTGATCCGGGGGGCCAGTTCCACATTCAAAAAGCTGATCAACGAGGCTACAAACTCACTTGTATGCTGTCCGGTACGAAAAACAGGAATTTCATATTTTTGGGCAGCCGGCAAAAAAGTCTCGGGAACCGAAAGATTTCTGGTGATCACCGCCGCAACCGGATGGTGAGAAAAGAAATCTTCCATACTGGCAGATTGATGTTCTGCATCCAATTCGCCCAAATATCCGATCTCACTGTTGCCGAAAATCTGAATCCGATCGGGCTCGAAAAAGTCAAAATAACCGCAAAGGTTCAACCCCGGTCTGCTCACGTCACTCTTTCGAATCACGCCCTCTTTTTGATGGGCTTCGGTATAATAAAGGGGCTCCAGCGAAAACTCTTTGACCACTTTGGCCAAAGGGGTGGTAAACTCACGCACAGCCGATCTTCCTTTCCGTAACAGAGGGGATTTCCTCCCATCTTTTCCTATAATTTGGCTATTTCAGTATAAACCAAGGCCAAAGGAAAAGTCAATAGAAGGGGCAAAAGGGAAGGAAATTTTCCTTGCCCGGGCAGATTGACAAAAGGCGCAAAAAAGTGTTAGGATTGCTAAAGAAGATCGACCGACCAAAGACCGTTTGCAGGCGGTCAAAAGAAAGGGGGCGCAGAGGTTGGCAGATTCCATTTTTTCATCGCCGATTGTGTTTGAAAAACTCGATTCCACCAATGCCTGGCTGCGCACCCGCTGCGAAAAAGAGCCGGTGGGCGGCATTTGCGTAGTGGCAAAGGAACAGTCTTTTGGCCGTGGAAGAAGCGGAAGAAGTTTTGTTTCTCCCAAAGGGGGGGCCTATTTTTCTTTTTCTTTGACCGACAACATCCCCATAGAATATATCCCCACCCTGACCATCTTGGCAGGGCTGGCCGCAAATCGTGCCATCTTTGCCCTTACCGGGCTGGAAACCGAAATCAAATGGCCCAACGACCTGCTTTTGCAAAAGAAGAAGCTCTGCGGCATTTTGACCGAAGGATGTGTTTCCTCTGCCGGAGTGCTGCAATATGCCGTCATCGGCATCGGCATCAATCTTGCAGGAAAAAGCAGTGATTTTCCTCCTGAACTACAGCCTGTTCTTTGCACCCTGGAAGAAGCCGGCTTCTCTCTCTCCCCAAAAGAGGTGATTGACCGGGTGCTTTATGAATTTGAAATTCTTTATGATCGGGGCAATTTTTATCGCAATATGCGCGAAATCACCGCTTCTTACACTCGAAATCTGGCCTATCGGGGGGAATTTGTTTCCATCATCCGGGGAGAAAAGGAAACAGGCGGTCGGCTGATCGGGGTCAACGACAACGGAGAGGCGCTGCTTCGGGCAGAAAACGGCAATCTGATCATCATCCCCTCGGGCGAGATGGGGTTGCGCCCCAAAGCGGAAAATCGGCCTGAAAAAATCTGTGCTTTCAGCGGCAACCGCACCCTTTCCCATCCCGAAAAGAGGGTGAAAGAGGCCATAGAAAAAACGGTGTTGTCCTTGGCAGACGAAGGGTTTATCCGTTTTCGTGCCGGTGGCGCCGACGGCTTTGATCTATTGGCAGCCGAGGCGGTTATAAAGGCCAGAGAACAACACCCCCATCTGCAGCTTGAAGTTCTGCTTCCTTATGCGGAATTCGGAAAAAACAAACCCCACCGGGCAGAAATTTTGAAACAGGCAGATGAGGTCAAGGTTATTTCTCCCCAATATCACCCCAATTGTTTTCGGCTTCGAAACGAAGCCTTGTTGGAGGGGGCCCATCTTCTTTTGTTCTATAATCATCAAAACAGCGGCGGCACCGTCCAAACGGCTTCTATGGCCGATAAACTGGGAATTCCTCTTCGCCCTCTGGAACTTTGATTCTCTTCCAATTTTATCCGCATAACAGAGTCTGTCTGCACCTTGACGTGGACAGACTCTGTTTTCGCTTCCGGCCAGCCTCTTCCCCAGGAAAAACTTTTCACAAAAACTTCTCTTCTCTTTTTGATTGGCGCTCCGCTTTACAGCCCATACTGCCATCAGAAGCAAAAAGGAGGCGTTGAAAATTGGCATATACCAAGGTGGAAATCTGTGGGGTTGATACGACAAAATTAAAGGTGTTGAATGAAAAAGAAAAGCAGATGCTTTTGAAACGCATCCGGGAGGGCGACAGGGCGGCCAGAAATGAAATGGTTCACGGGAATCTGAAATTGGTGCTCAGCGTATTGCAGCGCTTTTCCGGAAGAGGAGAGAGCAACGACGATCTTTTTCAGGTGGGGGTCATCGGACTGATGAAGGCCATCGACGGCTTCGATCTCACCCTGGGACTGAAATTTTCCACCTATGCGGTGCCCATGATCATCGGCGAAATCCGCCGCTATCTGCGGGATAACAATATGGTACGGGTTTCCCGTTCCATCCGGGATCTGGCCTATAAAGCCATTCAGGCCCGGGAGCAGTTGACCCTTTCTCTCCATCGGGAGCCCACAAGTGCCGAAATTGCCACCTATCTGGAAGTGCCGGAAACCGATGTGGTCTGTGCGCTGGAATCGGTCTGTGATCCGGTCAGTCTGGATGAGCCTTTGAGTGCCGACGGGGCGGATGCCCTCTGTTTGATGGATCAGATGAGCGATCCGGTCAGCGCATCCGATTGGCTGGATCAGATGGCCATGCGAGAAACGGCGAAAAAACTGCCCAAACGGGAACAGGACATTCTCTATCTCCGCTTTTTTATGGGCCACACCCAAACCGAGGTTGCCAGAGAAATCGGCATCAGCCAAGCCCAGGTTTCCCGTTTGGAAAAAAGCGCCATCAGCCGCATCAAAGAAAACTGGAGCTGACCGCCTGTTTCTTTTCGTCCAATTGAAACGCTGCTTTGTAAAACACCGCCCCCTTCCCTTTTGAAAAAATCCGTCGCCTCTTTGCTGATTAATTTCATCAAAGCGTATCCTATTTGATCACATTTTCACTTGTGTGATTTTTCCTTCTGTGATATGATAATGATGAGGTAAAAAGGGATTCTTCCCATCTTTGGACAGGCATCCCAAAAAAACAGACGGGAGGGGCGTTATATGAAACTCACCTTTTTGGGAGCGGCCCACGAGGTAACCGGCAGCTGCACCCTGTTGGAGGCAGACGGCAAAAAAATTCTCATCGACTGCGGGATGGAACAGGGAAAAGACACCTTTGTCAACCAGGAATTGCCGGTTTCGGCAGGAGAAATTGATCTGGTGCTTCTGACACACGCCCACATCGATCATTCGGGCAAGATTCCCCTTTTGGTGAAACAGGGCTTTTCGGGCAGCATCTATACCACCGAAGCCACAAGCGACCTCTGTCGGATTATGCTGATGGACAGCGCCCACATTCAGGAAAGCGAAGCTGCCTGGCGATCCAAAAAGGCAGCCCGCGCCGGCAAAGAGCCGGTGGAACCCCTTTATGACACCATGGATGCCCAAAGGGCCTTGAGTCTGCTCCGCCCCTGCGCTTACGGTGAAAAAATCCGCGTTTCCGAAGGGATTGAGATCTCTTTCACCGATGTAGGGCATCTGCTTGGCTCTGCGGCCATCAGCATTTTCATCACCGAAAACGGCATCACCAAAACCCTTGTTTGCAGCGGCGATGTGGGCAACACCGGCCAGCCGCTTTTGCGGGATCCTCAACAGGTGAAAGAGGCCGATTATCTTTTGCTGGAAACCACCTATGCCGGAAGATTTCACGGCAAAAAGCCCGACTATATCGCCCTTTTGACCCAATATCTTCAAGAGACCTTTGATCGGGGGGGCAATGTGGTCATCCCCTCTTTCGCCGTGGGCCGCACCCAGGAATTTTTATATTTTCTTCGGCAGATCAAAGAGGAAGGGCGCATCAAAGGGCATGATCACTTCCCTGTTTATGTGGATAGCCCGCTGGCCAACGAAGCCACCAGCATCTTTTTGCAATGCGACCGGGATTTCTTTGATGAAGAAGCCCGCAGCCTCTTGGATCAGGGCATCAACCCTGTTTGGTTCCCGGATTTGAAAACCAGCATCACCGCAGAAGAATCCAAAGCCATCAATCTGGATCCCACCCCAAAAGTGATCCTTTCGGCCAGCGGGATGTGTGAAGCCGGCCGCATTCGTCATCATTTGAAACACAATCTTTGGCGCAAGGAATCGCTGATTTTGTTTGTGGGATATCAGGCGGTTGGAACGCTGGGCCGTTCTCTTTACGAAGGGGCAAAGAGCGTCAAACTTTTTGGTGAGAGCATCGCCGTCAACGCCCGCATCGAAACCATGCCCGGCATCAGCGGCCACGCCGATGAAAAAGGATTGCTGCAGTTTTTGGCAGGTTTTACCAAAAAACCGGAACTGGTCTTCCTCAATCACGGAGAGGACGAAGCCTGCACCGCCTTTTGCAAAACGGTGGAAGAGGCCGGCTTTGCCAAGGCGGTTGCCCCATACAGCGGCAGCGTTTACGATCTTGCAACGGGCGAATGTCTGACAGAAACTTTCGGCATTCCGATCATCAAAAAGCCTGCCTCGACCGCCAAGGCCGAACGGGCATTTGATCTGCTTTTACAGGCGGCAAGAAAACTTTTGCAGGCGGTGCAAAACTGCAAAGGGCGCACCAACGCGGAACTCAAAAAGTTCACCAAAGAAATCGAAACGCTGGCTGACAAAATCGAAGAATAAAAAACTCCCTCAAGCCCATTTTTCGGGTTTGGGGGAGTTCTTTTCTTTTTTTCATCAGCGGGCATCGGATACCAAGTTTTCAGACTCAAACCTCTTGTGTCAATCTCTCTGCCGCCTGGACGGTGTGCAAAAGCAAAACCGAAGTGGTCACCGCACCCACACCGCCGGGCACCGGAGTGATGGCCGAACAAATTTCAGCGGCGGCAGGGTCCACATCGCCGCAAAGGCCCTCTTCCGTCATATGGATTCCCACGTCCACAACCACCTGATTTTCCGAAAGATGCTCTTTCCCCACCATCTTTGCCACCCCGGCAGCCGCCACAATCAGGTCGGATCTGCGGCAAATCTTGGCCAAATCCCGGGTTCGCGTGTGGCAAACCGTCACCGTGGCGTTACGGTTCAAAAGCAGCATGGAAACCGGCTTTCCGATCACCGGACTGCGGCCGATCACCACCGCCTCGGCACCGGAAAGGGGAATCTCATAATGTTCCAACAAATGGATCACCGCCATGGCGGTGCAGGGGGCAAAGCCGTTTTTGTCGCCCAAATAAACCCGGGCCGCATTGGTCGGGCACATCCCGTCCACATCCTTGTCCGGGTTGATACGACAGGTCAACGGCCGGTCGCTCAAATGGGAAGGCAACGGCCGGAAGAGTAAAATCCCGTGAACAAGAGGATTTTCGTTTTCCGCATCAAATGCCCGTTCCAATTCTGCCTGGCTCACATCCTCGGGCAGTTCGATGATCCGCACCCGGGCACCAACCTTTTCAAAACGCTTGCCGATCCCCCGTTCATAAGAAAGATCATCCTCACGCTTTCCAACCCGAATCACACTCAAACAGGGAATCACCTGTTTTTCCTGCAATTTTCCCATCTTTTCGGCCGCCTGTTCGGTCAAAGCAGCAGCAACCGTTGCTCCGCGCATCTCTTTCATTTCCCATTCCTCAATTCTTTGCAAATGGTTTGATAAACCTGCTCACATCGGGGCAGATGTTCATTCAAAATATTGTCGGCCTCTGCTTCATATGTTTCGGCTGCGACCCTGTCTTCCATCATCTTGGTGTTGATCCAAACATTCATGGAAGCGCCCTTCATCGCCGCCTGACAAACCACCGCGGCAACTGCCGCATCGCTGATGGCCAAACGGCTTCCCTTTTGGCAAAGTTCCTCCAAAACAGGAGTGATCTTTGCCAGGGTTCTCATCATTTCCAAAGGGACCTCGGTAGCGCCTTTGAGCGCCTTTTCCATTACCTGGGGCCGCATGGGATCCGCCTTATCCATCCCATAGGCCGCAGAAAGGGGCAAAAACGCCTCCTCATCCGCCAAAGAAAGATCCTGCAACCGCTGCTGCAGCCGGGCAGTTTCCTCCAAAATGCGTTCAATATCCTCCTGCCACTGGGCATATTTCTTTTTTCCGCTGGTCAGATTGGCTACCATTGAGCAAAGGGCCGCCCCCACACTACCCACCAGTGCGCTGGCACCGCCGCCGCCCGGAACCGGCTCTTTCGAGGCAAGTGCATCCAAAAATTCCTGCATTGTCGCCATTTCCGATTTCTCCTTTATTCCTTGATTTTTGTTTCCCTTTTTGATCTGTAGATCCAAAAAAGCCCAAACAAAAAGAAGACCGGGCCGCCTTTTGCGACAGTTCCGGTCTTTTTTTACTCCGCCTTTTGACGGCTGCGATAATATTGCAGCGCAGAGGCAAAAAGAGTACGGTGGTTTTCAAAGGCCAGCATGTCGGGCGCCAAAGAAACCTCTACCCACTTGGCCTCCTGCACTACATCATCCCGCACCGAAAGCGGATGGTCCTTATCTGCGGCAAACCCCACAAAAAAGACCACCTGTTTTTTTACATTCGCCTTGGCATAATATTCCAGAGTTCTGCGGAATCGGGTGTCCAAACGCAGATCGCTCACGCCGGTTTCCTCTCCGATCTCCCGCATTGCGGTTTGTCGCTCACTTTCGCCCCGCTCCATATGCCCCTTGGGGAAGGACCAGGCAGAACTGTTTCGATGGCGGATCAAAAGAGTCTGCTCTGTTCCGTTGTGCTGACGAAAGACCACGGCACCGCAGCTTTTTTCATGTTTCATTGCGGTCAGCCTCGATCTCTTCTGAACGGTTTTGCGCAAAAAAAGGCTTTCTTTCCCTTTGTCCGGCAAAACCGCAGGTTACTTTAAAATAAGTATATCACATGATATGCGCAAATACAACCCCACCCAAAACAAAAAGACTGCCGACAGAGAGAAACTCTGTCGGCAGCAAATTTATTCTTCCAGGGTTTTCACATAAGCGGCATAGGCATTGTGATAATAAACCCCTTTGTTTGCGGTAGGCGCATAGTAATGGGAATAGGAAAAACAGACCATATTTTCCGCCAGACGGCTGCCCACATCCAACTGGGCCAAAAAGACCCCAAGGCTGCCGGAGGCATAATTTTCCATATCCAGCCAGAACTTCACGTCAGCGGAAGAACTTTCCACCGCCTCTTTCATCCCCACCAAAAAGGCAACAACCCGTTCGATCTCAATATCCACCGAAGCCATACAATCCTGGGGACAGAAAATATCCCCATCCCGGAAGCGGGTGTTTTTCACCAGCTCTTTCCAAACCTTTGCATCATCTTCGGGCCGGATATCGTGATCCTTCACATACCATTCGCTGATATAAGGGCAGAACATCATAGGCACAGAGGGATCCAAAGCAGTCAGATGATCCAGATTTTTGTTGATCATTGCTGCCCAATTTTCTTCCAGCCCCGCATTCTGCACATACATCTCATACGGCCAATAAAATCCGGCGATCTGTTCTCTGTATTCATCAAAATAATTTCGATGAATCTCATCCATCACCAGGTTGTTAAATTCCGCCTCTTTCAGGCACCAATCTTTTTGGAAGATCTCTTCTCCCCACCAGGCATCGTTCATTCCAAGGCCGATCCAAAGGGTCATTCCCGTTTCTTTCAGGCAAGAGAGCAAAAGTCCAAGAAATTCCGGATTTTCATCGCTTCCGGCGCTGACGGCACTCGTTGGCAGATCGTGCCGAAAAGCGGTCTGGTTGATCCAACCTCCGGACACATTAAAGGTGGTTTGAATCACAAGGCTGGTGATGCCCGCCGCCTTTAACTGATTCAAATGAAGCAGCCATTTTTCTCTGTCCCAATCCCGGCAATACCAATATTGGATGAAATCGCCTGTGACCATGGGTTTGCAAAGCTGATCCATTTCATCGGTCACCAGACCGTAACCGCCATCCTTGTTTTTCTTTGGATAAGTGATGCCCTCTTCTTCCACCGGGGAACTGCTTTCAGCTTCAAAAGAAGAGTTTTCGGAAAAAGAACCAACCTCGCTCTTTTCACCGCTCGCTGTTTCGGAAGAAATTTCCGCAGGCTTGGAATTTTCCTCACCGGTCGGCTGACAGGAAACAGCAAAAGAGAAGAGCATCGTCAAAGAAAGAAGCAGTGCAAGCAGTTTTGCCACCTGTTTCATAAACGCTACTCCTTTTTTGCAAAAAATCTCAATCCATCACAGCCTTATAATAACGCTTATAGGCAGTATGGCGGGAATAGTCATCCAAATAATAATGAGTGTAAGAGAAACAGACCATTCGGGTGGCCAGTTTGGAACAAATCTTCAACTTATCCCGTAATGTGTCCATACTGCAAGCCCAACCGCCGTCGGTAAAGTTTTCCGCGTCGATCCAGAACTGCAGATCCACGTTGCTCTTTTCCACCGCGTTTTTCATAGAAATCAGGAAATCCACCGCATCTTCTACCAGCAAAGCAGAAGAATTGATGCTGTCCATGGGGCAGAAAACATCGCCGTCACGGAAGCGGGTCTTCTGAACAAAGGTGGTCCACATCTTTTCCGCCTCTTCGGGGGTGATATCCAATGTATAATCATCACCGGCACTCACATTGGGGTCCTTTGTCACATACCATTCGCTGTTATAAGGGGCCATCATCATAGGAAGATCCATTCCGGTTTCGGTCAGATAATCCAGATCCTTGCTGATCATATCCGCCCAAACATCTTCCAAACCGGAATCCTGCGTATACATTTCGTTGGCCCAGTAAAGCCCTTCGATCTGATCTTTGTATTCCTCATAATAATATTTTTTGATGGCATCCATCGCCATTTTGTTGACCTCGCACTGGAAATCCCGCCAATCAGCATCCCAATGGTTGGTTTCGGTCCACCAGTCGTCTGCCACACCAAGGCCGATCCAAACCTTGCAGCCGGTTTCCTTTGCCGCGGAAAGCACATCCTCCAAAATGTGGGTATACTGATCGGCAGAGGAGGTAAAGTAAGAATCGGGGATGTCATGTTCAAAGTCAATCCGATAGATCTTGCAATCATCTACATAGACACCGTACTGCAGAATCAAACTGGTGATTCCAACCTCTTTGAGGGCAATAAAATGCTCCACCCAATCCTCATAATCCCAACCGCTGTAATACCATCCCTGGATAAAATCGCCGGTGAGGATAGGATCGCAAAGCTGGGGCATATCATCGGTGGGAAGGCTCCAGTCATCTTCGTTTTTCGAAGAAGATTCCGAAGGTTTGGTCGAAGAAACAGGCTTGGAAGGTGCCACAGAAGAAACAGGCTTGGAAGGTGCCGCAGAAGAAACGGGTTTCGAGGAGATCTGATTGGAAACGCTGCTCATCTCGGGCAGGGGGATGCTGCTTTCTTCCAGAACGGAAGAGCTGATCTCGGTGGTTTCTTCGCTCTTCTCTTCGGTGATTTCTTCGCTGCTGCTCTCTTCCCTCTCCTGTTCGGAAGAAATTTCCGAAGAAGAACTGCCCGGCAGAGAGGAACTTTCATCCCCTCCTGTCGGCTGACAGGAAGCGGCAAAAGAAACCATCATCAAAAGAGCAAGAAGCAGCGCCAAAAGGCGGGTATAGCGATTCATAATAGTATAATCCTCCGATTTTATAGGTTTAGTTGTAACCGGGCTGTCTCAGTTCAGATAGTCCTTTACATATTCTGCATATTCCTCTCGCAAGGAAGAGGCATTCGGTTTTCCGGCGGTGGAATAATAATGAGAGTAAGAAAAGGCCACAAGGCCAGTTGCCAGTTTTGCACTCAACTGCAACTGCTGGGTATAACGTTCCATGGGAGCGGAACCGAAATTTTGGGTAAAGGTTTCCACATCCATCCAGAACTGCAAATCAGCCTCACAGCTATCCACTGCATTTTTCATTGCCACCAGATAATCGATCGCATCGTTAATGTCGATATACATGGTATAAAGGCCATCCATGGGGCAGAAAACGTCGCCATCCCGGAAACTGGTCAAACTGATAAATCTTTTCCAGATCTTTTCGGTCTTTTCAGGCGAAATTTTGAGCTTATACCCGTCGTCGGGGCTGCCGTTCAACCGGCCGGTAATGTAAAACTCGCTGTTATAAGGGGCAATCATCATCGGGATATCCACATTCAAACTGGTGAGATAATCCAAATCGGTGGAAAGCATTTCGGCCCAGAAATCTTCCAAGCCCCAACTGTTGGTATAGGTTTCATTCGCCCAATAAAAACCGGCAATCTGATTTTTGTAATCTTTATAATAATTATCCACCAACGATTTGATTACATAGCGATTGATCTCACACTGGGTATCACGCCAATTTTCATCCCAATGGTTGGATTCGGTCCACCAGTCGTCGGCAATTCCAAGACCGATCCAGACGGTACAACCGGTGGCCTTTGCCGCTTCCAACACAATTCCCAAAATATGGGTATTTTCTTTCACGCTCGGATCCAACAGATGATCGGGAATGCAGTGTTTGTAATCCACTCTGTAAACCAGGCCCTTGTTGTTGCGGGCACCCTGCTGCAAAATCACCGAAGTGATTCCAACCGCTTTGAGTTCATTGAAATGCTTTTCCCATCTGGCCTGATCCCAGTTAGTATACATTCCGCTTTGAATGAAATCGCCGGTCAGAATCGGCTTTGTCAAATCGGGCATTGCCATCAAAGACTCCACACTCTCATCCACCTTGCCTGCAACGGGTTTATCGTTTTTCCCGGAAGAGGTTTCGGGTGCCTGGGAAACCGGTTTGGAAGAAATTTGATTGGAAACACTGCTCTTTTCGGGCAGAGGAATGCTGCTTTGTTCCAAAACAGAAGAACTGATTTCAGCAGTTTCCTCGCTCTTCTCTTCGCTTGTTTCCTCGCTTTTCTCTTCGCTCTTTTCTTCGCTGGCTGCTTCACTTTTCGTTTCGGAAGAAGATTCCAAAGAAGAAGACTCTGCGAAAGAGGACTCTTCATTTCCCCCTGCGGGTTGGCAGGAGATAAAGGTCAGCATCAAAAAAGATGCCAAAATCAACGCAACTGTTTTTTTCATACACAACATCCTTTCCATCATTCTGCGCATTTTCACTTCACTTTGAAGGCAGAAATTTATCATGTTCGGACAAGGCTATTATAATTTTTTTATTTCTTGATTGCAATAGTATTATCCCTGTTTAACTATTTTTGACAAATTCAGATAAGAGTTATCCATTTACTTGCTTTTCTCTTTTTCGAATGGTATGATAAACAAAAAAGGAGGGGAAAACATGGCAGAAACCAGAGTGGCTTTGATCGCTGTGATTGTGGAAAAAGACGGAGCGGTTTCCGAATTGAATCGTCTGCTGCACGAATATGCCCCCTATATCATCGGCCGTATGGGAATCCCCTATCGGGAACGGGAGGTCAATGTAATCTCCATCGCATTGGATGCCCCCCAGGATGTGATCAGCGCCCTTTCCGGCCGGATCGGAAAATTGCCGGGCATCAGCAGCAAAACCGCCTGTTCCAACCTGATCACCCGCACCGACGACGAGGTTTGATTTTTCAAAACTTCTCTGACCGCATTAACAAAAAAGACACCACCTGTTTTCTCTGTTATTTTTAACGGAGAAATGGCAGACACATAAAAATTGGCAGAGACAATGTTTTCTCTGCCAATTTGTGTTATAATAGGGCTACAGGAAAGCCTCCCTCCGAGAGGGAAGGGGGCCGCGTTAGCGGTGGAAGGAACCTGCGTGACTTTAGGTTTGCACTAACTTCATTGTAACGCGCTCTCCCTCAGCCGTCTACGGCGCCAGCTCCCTCCCGGAGGGAGCCTCAGGATACACGTAGCCTTAGGGGTATGGGCTTTGCCCGATGCATTTGTAATACTAATGCGAAACTGGCGATAAAGCATAACGGTAAATATTAATTCTTCTAACTTGATTTTGGAGGGAATACCAATGAAATATCAGCTCCATGATTCTGAAATTGATTCTTTTATTCTTGAAAAAGGTTCGATCATTCTTTCATTCCCAAACGGTTTTTATGCCGAGGATGATAATGGAAATGAAATAATGCCTTTAAGGCATAAGCTTGTATTTACAATCGACCGAACCTGTCCTGATGAGCCGTTAGAATCTTCTGTCTTTATTAGGAGAATCAATCGTCGTTATAACGGTTGGAAGGATATTTCTTTTAAGCAATTTATTTCTCTTTTCAAAAAAGGAAATATGGTTATACATGATGAATACGACAGCAAGCTAACAAACTGGAAAATGATCCAGCTTAATACAAGCACGAGCCGGTCAAATATCGAACTATTCATAACGGACATTCTTGATATAGCCTGTTACGAATGATATAGACGATAGGAGTCATAATCAAATACCAAATCATCGAATAATTAACGCCGACAGACTTTGAAAATCTGTCGGCGTTAATTATTTTGGTTACTGCGGAGCAATTCTTCGCAATATGAACAAACTGATTGTGATTTCTCCGCTAAGAACACCACCTGTTTCGGATGGTGTCTTTTTCTTTTATTCAGGCATTTTCTTCGGGAGATGCTTCTTTTTCTTTGGCTGCAATCTCGGCAAGGCCCGCTTCAATGGCAGGAATAACCCCTTCCTGCACCACTTTTCTGGCCTGGCGAATGGCAGAGAAGAAGGCCTTTCCGTCGGAAGAACCGTGGGCCTTGATACAAGGAGCCTTCACCCCAAGCAGAACGGCACCGCCGTGTTCTTTATAATCCAAACTCTTCTTCATTCCGTCCAAACTGCCTTTGATCAAAAGGCCGCCGATTTTGCTTCTCAAGCTGGAATAGATGGCCTCTTTCAGATTGCCAAGCAGCATTTTGGAAAAACCTTCGGTAGTTTTGAGGACCACATTCCCGGTGAACCCATCGCAAACCGCCACATCGCAAACCCCAAGGGGAATATCTCTTGCTTCAGCGTTGCCGATAAAGTGATAGTTGGTCTGTGCCTGCATCATACTGTATGCTTCCTGCTGCAGCGGTGTGCCTTTGTGTTCCTCCACCCCGATGTTCACAAGCCCAACCCGAGGCTCTTTCACACCCATCAGTTTGTTCATATAAATGCTGCCCATCAAACCGAACTGTACCAACATTTCAGGGCGGCAAACGGCATTGGCACCCACATCCAGAAGCTGATAAAAGCCGCCCTTACAGGGCAAAATGGGGGCCAGTGCCGGCCGTTTGATGCCGGAAAGCCGCTTAACAATCAGCGTGGCACCTGCCACAAAAGCACCGGTGTTACCTGCGGTCACAAAGGCATCTCCTTTGCCTGCCGCCAGTGCCTGAAAACCGACCGCCATGGAACTTTCCTTTTTGGTCTTCAAAATGCTGGTGGGGTCATCTTCCATGCTGATTACATCAGGAGCATCCAAAATTTCCAAATCTGCAAGAGAGAGATTCTCTTTTGCGGCCAACTCTTTCAATTCCGATTCCTTTCCCACCAGGGTGATGGAAAGATCCGAAAACTGATCGGCAGCCATTCTTGCCCCCTGCAAATTGGCAAGGGGCGCGTTGTCACCGCTCATGGCGTCAAATAAAATTCTCATTCTGCGTCCTCCGTTTCATCGGCAGGAAGTTCCATTCTCTTTTCCTTCTTTTTCTTTGCCACGGTCAGGGCAAAAACCGCGCCGATCACACAGGCCAAAAGGGGCAGGCAGATCAAAAGCCAAAGGGGAACGCCGCCTTCTTGATTGCCGGAAACATCTGTGGTGGCGGAACTTTCTTCCTCCTGCGCCGGCAGACTCTGTTTTTCGTCAAACTGCTGGCCGCCCAGGAGCATCTCAACCGTGCCGTCGGCACCGGCCACCTTGGGGCCGGCAAATCCAACCTGGTCAAGGATAAAGGTTTTGCCGATTTGGCTCTCATCCTTTGCCTGGAAACGGAAGACAAAGGCATCCAGGTTGGTCAAAGGCATGGCAGCGGTGGTATAGAAATACTTGGCATCGAACCGAACAAATCCCTTAAAGCCCGAAAGATCCAAATACCCTTGAGAGGTAAATTTCTGTTCGGTCCACTGGCTGCTGCCGTCGGCCAAAAGATAAGCGGTCATATCATATCCGGCGCTGCCGCTGGTCAGATACTGATCTCCGTAATAGCCGCTTCTTCTGAAACCGAATTCGCAATATTCCATTTGAAAATCACTGAAATCCACCCAGGCCCAAAATTCTCTGGCCCCGGTGAACATGGTCTGGAATCCCAAATTTGTCTGACCGAAAATCACATCGGTGCAGGCATCGGTATCATTCACCTTGGTAACAATGGCAGAACTTCCCTGCCAGCCGTTTGTGCCGTAAGGTTCGTGGCTGTGAGCATTGGCCTCGCCGGGGGAAGGATAGGAATCATAGTCCGTTCCTGCCACAGGGGTGGCGGTAAAGAGGAAGCGGTTGAAGTTGCCGAAAGTCTTAAACTGCCACTCTTTTTTTGGCTCTTTTTCCACCAAAGCCAAAGTCTTGCTCTTTTCGCCTTTCAAAACCGGGCTGGTCACAGGATCGCTGGAAAGGCCATGGTCGTCAAAGGCCACCACGCTGCAAATCACATCCCGTTCATCAAAGACCCCGAGGGGTGAAAGGGTTCTGTCGTCCACCCGCACGCTGATGCTTGTGGTCTTTTTGTCGCTGGCCCGATAAAAGTCGCCGCAGATCCCAAGTTTTTTGATCTCATCACCGGTATTGGCATCCTTAAAGGTCACGATATAGTTATAAACCATCTCGTCATCTACAGCCTTATCAAAAGAAATCTCCAAGGTGGGATCTTCACCGTCATACCGCTTGATCTTCACATTGCCGGTTCCCTCAAAATGCGGAGCTTCATTGCCCACCCCGTAAGATTCCTCGTTGTAAACGGTCAGATGGCTGCCGTCTGCTTTGGGGGCCGGAATGATCCAGGGTTCCAAAATGGTGCGGTCGTTCATATAGTCCATTCTGGTGATGCGGGTGTTGCCTTCCCCGTCCACTTCCACCATCAATCCCAAAGAAATGCGCAGATAGTCGGCCGGGCTGCTGCCCCGGAAGAAAACATAACCGATGCCGGCCGCATTTTGGGTGGCAATGGAGTTATAATAGACACTGCCGTTGCCAACAGCGGTGAATTCCTTTTGCCAAATGGCCTTGTCACTGTAAATATGATCGTGAAGATGGCCTGAGAAAACAACGGCATTGGGATACTTTTCCAGCACCGCATAAAGTCTGCCGGTGCAGTCGGCCCAATAATCCCCGTGAGAGCCCCAGGCGGTATTCTCCACCATAGGATGCATCCCGATAAAGACCGGTTTTGTGGGATCGCTTGCCTTCAAAATTCCCTCCAGCCAATCAATATCCTCCTGTTTGAAGTTCACACCCACCTCTTCATAATCCAAACAAGAGATGGAAACGATATCAATGCCGTTGATCTTGGCATGATATCGGCAGTTGGCAAAATCCACCGCACCGGAACCGGGATGATAATTTTCTCCCAAATATTTTCTCATATATTCATTCACCTTGAAGGGAACGCCGTTGAGCTCGTGATCATAAAGCTCGTGGTTGCCCATGGTCAAAAAGACCCGGGTTTTATCAAGGTCGATCTGAGAGGTCAAAATGGTGCAAAATTCCTGAACCTGAGTCTCATAACCGTATTCGGTCAAATCGCCGGTAATCAGCAGAGCATCCAAATCACCGAATTTTTTAGACTGCATCAGCGCGTTCAAAAATTTTCCGGCAGCAGTCCCATCCCCCGGGATATGCACGTCGCTCATCACCGGAAAACGAAGCACGATATCGGATTCATCAAAGACACGATTCTCTTCGGCTGAAACGCCAAAAGAAAGAGAAAAGACGCCCATGCTCAGCACAATCGCCAGCACCAACAGAAAAGACAAAAACCGTTTCATCGTTTTTTAACCCCTTTCTTTATTCACAGCAAAGGGCCGCAATGGCTCTTGCAAAAATTTTTGCGGTTTTAACAAAATTGCCGATGTGCAGCCGTTCATCCGCCCCGTGCATATGGTTGTCATCTCCCGGGAATTCGGCGCCAAAGGCCACACCGCCTTCAATCTCATGGACATAGGTTCCGCCGCCGATGGCCAAAGGCTTGCAGCCGTTTTCCCCCGTCTCCTGCTCGTAAGCCGAGATCAGCGTTTTCACAAAAGGAGAATCACTTTCCACCGCATGGGGTTCCGCCCCGGTGACACAGGCAAGAGAAGCGCCCATCTTTTCTGCCGCAACCGCCAATTTTTCTTTTAAAAGCGCAAGATTGCAGCAAAGAGGGAAGCGAATGTCCACCCGGCCTTCATATCCCTTTTCATTCCAATCAAACACCGAGAAGACACTTGTCAGCGGGCCGCTTTCCTCATCCCGGGCAGCGAGTGAAGCGTTTTCTCCCAAATCGTCTCCCACCGGGAAGAGGGCCAGCAACTGTTCCAAACTCTCTTTCTGTTCCTTTTCCAGCGGCAAAGAAACCAAAAGACTCCAAAGGCCTTTGAGGGCATTGATCCCGGAAAAAGGAGTGGATGCATGGGCATTTTTTCCAAAGGAGGTGATGTGAACCAGATCCCCTTCCTCTTCCAACCCAAAGGTGCAGCCGCCCTTGCCATCCTTTGCCGCCTCGGCAATCAAAGAAAGGGGAATCCCCTTCACATCGGCATAAGAAAGGCCGGGCACCGCATTGGTGATCTCGCCGCCGCGGATGGAAACAACCCCTTTTTCAATGGGCGTTTCAAAGGTTTTTGCAAAAGTAGGGCAACAGCGCCCTTTTTCAATGTTGATCAGCGGAAAATCACCGTCGGGGGTGAAGACCTTTTCGGGGAACTGCCGTTCTTTGGCGTAAAGGGCCATATCCCCCGAACCGCACTCTTCATCGCTTCCCACAATCAAACGCACATTTTCTTTGAAAACAGCGCCGCTTTCTTTCAAATAAAGAAGGGCATACAGAGCCGCCACAAAGGGACCCTTATCATCGATCACACCGCGGCCCAGATAGTAATCGCCCTGCTCGGTCAATTCAAAAGGCTCCACACTCCAGCCGGGGCCTGCAGGCACCACATCCATATGGGCCAAAATCCCAAGTCCCACCGGTTTATCACTTTCAAATTCAGCTTCACCGGCGGCATCGGCAACCAAAAGGGTCTTCAATCCCTTTTCTCTGCAAATCTTTAAAGCCTCTTCCAATGCTTCTTTGGGGCCTTTGCCAAAGGGTGCACCGGGTGCCGCCTCGCTGCGAACGCTGGCAATCCGGCAAAGACGCTGTAAATCCTTTTTCATCTGCGGCAATGCCGAAGAAAAATATGCTTCCATATGAGCAGGATTCAAAACCATCTTCTGCTCCTCCTTCTCCGATGCTCTTTTCTGCCGAAAAGCTCCTTCGGCCAGATGATTCAGTATAACACAAAAACGCATCGATTGCAACCGATTTGCACACGCTCCTCTTTTGGAATACGCCGAAAAATACAGCCGAAAGATCGGGCGGATTTCTTTTGATTTGGGGTTGCAAACCGGCTGCGTGTCTGCTATAATCGAATAGATAAGAACATCCGTTCGTTTAAGAAGGAGAGGTGGCCCATGGAACGCTGGATTCTGCATTGCGATTGCAATTCCTTTTATGCTTCGGTGGAATATGCGCTCAATCCCTCTTTGGGCACCGGCCCTCTTGCGGTGGCAGGGGATCCCAAGGCCCGTCACGGCATCATTCTGGCCAAAAACGAAGCGGCCAAAAAATATGGCATCCAGACGGCAGAAACCGTTTGGCAGGCTCTTCGGAAATGCCCCGAATTGAAATTGGTACCGCCCCATCACCAGGAATATGAAAAATTTTCTTTGCAGATCAACCGCATTTATCGGGAATACACCGATCTGGTGGAACCCTTTGGGTTGGATGAAAGCTTTTTGGATGTTTCGGGAACGCTTCATCTGTTCGGCTGTGATGCCAAAACTTTGGCCGACCGCATTCGGGATCGCATCCGCAAGGAAATGCATCTGACCATCAGCGTTGGGGTTTCGTTTAACAAAACCTTTGCCAAACTGGGTTCGGATCTGAAAAAGCCGGATGCCACCACCTTTTTGCCCAAAGAAGAGATTCCCCGTCGCATCTGGCCACTGCCGGTGGGCGATCTTTTGTATGTAGGAAAAGCCAGTGCGGAAAAGTTGGCCCGGCTGAACATCAAAACCATCGGCGATCTGGCGGCTGCCGATCCCCTTTTGCTCCATTCCCATTTGGGCAAGGCGGGATTGACTCTCTCCAAAGCCGCAAGAGGAGAGGAAAACGATCCGGTAATCCCGCCGGAAGAAAGCGGTCCTGCCAAAAGCATCGGCAACGGCCTCACCTATCCCATGGATTTAGAGGGAAAAGAAGAAATTCGCAAAGAGATGCTTCGGCTTTGCGAATCGGTCTGTTATCGGATGCACAAGGAAAAACTCATCTGCCGCACCGTTTCCATCGGCTGGCGCACCCCCGATCTGAAAAACAAATCCCGCCAAGGGGCGCTGGATCCCCCCGGCCGCGGCGTTGTCGCCATCACCGACCGCTTGATGGAACTGATGGAATCGGGCGGCGGTTTCAAAGGACCGGTGCGGGCCCTCACTGTAACAGCCCAATCCCTTGCCCCCGAAGAAGAAACTTACGGTCAACTTTCCTTTTTTCAGGTGGAGGATCCAACCGAAAAGAAACGGGAAAAGTTGGAAGACGCGGTGTTCCATTTGCAGGAAAAATTCGGAAAAAAAGCCATTGGCCGCGCCCTTTTGATGGAGGATCAAACAAAAGAGGAAGAGAAAGCCTTTCTTCCCTTCCACGGCCCAAAAAACTTTTGATTTTCCTTCCCAAACGAGGTGATTTTGATGCAATATTTGGAAGAATTTTTGCTTCCCTCTGCCCGGGCGGAAGATGATTTCATCCTCTCTGACCACCCCTTGATGCTGATGACCTGCTATTCAGACCGGGTCTATCCCTTCAAAATTTTTCCCGATATGGGCCTGCGCCGGATCACCTTTTCTCCTATCACCGTTTTTTACGGCGGCAACGGGTCGGGCAAATCCACCCTTTTAAACCTGATCGCCAGAAAATGTTCTCTTCGTCGGGCTGCCCCATATAACGAAACCCCTTTTTTCGACGTCTTTTTAGAGCGCTGTGATGCCAAATTTTGCGGCATTTTGCCAAAAGAAAGCCGTATTATCACCAGCGACGACGTGTTTGATGATCTTTTGGATCTGCGGAGTGTTAACCGGGGAATCGATCATCGGCGGGAGGAACTGTTTCTGGAATATCAAAAACTGAAAAAGGAACATTTCGTCCTTCAATCGCTGGAAGATCTGGAAGAGTTGCGGCAACACAATCTGGCCAAGCGCACCACAAAATCCGATTTCACTAACCGATCACTGCAACAAAATCTGCGCACCCATTCCAACGGGGAAACCGCCTTTTCTCTTTTCACCGGGGCCATTGAAAAACCAGCCCTTTATCTTTTGGACGAGCCGGAAAACAGCCTCTCTGCCCCCTTGCAGCAAAAATTGGCCGATTTTCTCTCTGATGCGGTTCGCTTTTCCTCCTGTCAGCTGATCATTGCCACCCATTCACCCTTTTTTCTTGCTCTGGAAGGGGCGAAAATCTATGATCTGGATGCCAGGCCGGTAACCGTCAAAGATTGGACGGAATTGGAAAACGTCCGTCTTTGGCAGTCATTTTTTGAAGCCCACCGAAACCGTTTCTGAAACACCCTCTGCTCCTGTCATCATTGGCAGGGGCATTTTATTTTTTCTTTTTAGTTTCCCTTCTTTCCTTCCCAAAAAATGTTGGGTTGTACTTTTGCTTCATCCGTGATATAATAAGAAAAATTTGCATTCCTGACGAATTCCAAAATTCCTGAGCCGCGGTTGCCGCAAGGAAAAAGGAGAATTAATATGAACCGAAAAGTGCCTTTGGGCGGAGCTGTCACCTTCACCCTGCTTTTGATGATTGCCACCTTCTGCCTGACCATGATTTATTCCAACCAGATGTTCAACAAACGTTTGGGGAATGTGAACGAACGGGAGCAGATGTATGCCAAACTGGCTGAACTGGACACAACCGTTCGCAATAAATATGACGGCACCATCGACGCCAAGCAATTGGAAGACGGTTTGGCCGAGGGGTATGTTTCCGGTTTGGGGGATGAATATGCCCAATATCTCACCGCCGAAGAATACACGGCTTATCGCCAGGCGCAAAACGGTGAAACCGCCGGAATCGGTGCCACCGTCTATGCAGAGGCTTCGGGCTATTTGCAGGTGGGCGAGGTGCAGGAAGGATCCCCCGCTGTAGAAGCCGGTATCCTGCCCGGTGACCTGATCGTCCAGGTAAACGGGATCGCCTGTACCACCGAAAATGCCGAAGAACTGCTGGCCTCCCTCACCGATAAGGCCGGCACCACCGTCAGTCTGGTCTATCGTCGGGAGGCAGAAGATAAAAGCGTGGAACTGGTGCGCAGACAGTCTGAAACCGTGCGCATCTCTTATAAACAACTGACCAACACCGTGGGAGTTATCCGGGTGCTCTCGTTTGACCCCAAAACCTCGGATGAATTTGAACTGGCGTTGGAAGATCTGAAATCAAAAGGCATCAGCAATTTGATCTTTGACCTGCGTAATCTGCGTTCTGCCGATTTGGAGTCGGTTTGCTCCTGTTTGGAACTGCTGGTGGCAGAAGGCCCCCTGGCGGTAGCCCAATATCAAACCACCAGCGAGATTCTTTATAAATCCACCTCCAGCGGCATCACCGGTATGAATATGGTGGTGCTGATCAATGAAAACACCGCCCAGGGCGCCGAACTCTTTGCCGCGGTGTTGAAGGATTATAATCTGGCTGTTTTGGTGGGCACCCAAACCTCCGGTCTTGGCATTGTGCAGGAACTGCTTCCTTTGAGTGACGGCAGCGCCGTTTGGCTGACCGTTGCAAAACTCGCGCCGCCCAAGAGCGAAAGTTTTGACAAAACCGGTCTTTCCCCCGACTATCTGCAAACCATGCCCAGCGACAATCCCAACGCCATCATCAGCATGGACATCAATCAGGACAGCCAGCTGAAAAAGGCAACCGAAGTTCTCCTTGGTATCGGCAGCGCCAACCAGGAAACCTCCTCTTCCCCCGAAGAGGAAAGCAACCTTTCCGAAATTCCTTCCGAAACATCCTCCGGTGCAGAAGAAAGCACATCGGAAGCCGCTTGATTTTCTTCACAAAAACCGATCCCAAAAGGCCGTTTTTTTCTATCAATAAGCGGAAAATATCGGTTGACAAATGCCATTTGTGTTGCTATAATGTTCTGCGTAGCCTTTTTGGGCTGACATTTTTTTCGAGGTGGAAGGCTTATGCGTCTGCGGTTGGACCGTCTGTTTGAAAATCCCGGCGCCGCCCTTCCCGTGGAAGAGAGTTTTGCCCCTGACTGGGATGATCTCTCTCCCTTCTCGCTGACCGAGCCTATTTCGTTGGTTGGCCGGGTTGAAAACAAGGCCGGTGTGGTAACGGCCCGTCTTCAACTCAGCAGCAAAATGACGGCCCTTTGTGACCGTTGTTTGGAATCGGTATCCATTCCCGTTTCCCTGCAGGTCGAAACCACCCTGGTGCGCTCTTTGGCGAACGAAGATGAGGAAGAACATTTCTGGGTTCTGCCGGATGCTTGTCTGGACACTCAGGATCTTGCCAGAAATGAATTGATCCTCAACCTTCCCACCCGTGTCCTCTGCTCGGAAGAATGCCGTGGATTGTGTCCCGCTTGCGGATGCAATCGCAACCAAACCGAATGCGGCTGTTTCGACGATGAGGATGAAAACTTGTAAAAAACGGAGCGTGCGCTCCATAACTGATAAAAGGAGGTGCCAGTCATGGCAGTGCCCAAGGCAAAAACGTCCAAAGCAAGAAAGAATAAGCGTCGCAGCAACGTCTGGAAGCTCACCGCTCCCGGCTTTGCCCGTTGCCCCCAGTGCGGCGAACTGAAATTGGCTCACAGAGTCTGCAAGAGCTGCGGTTATTACAAGGGCAAAGAGGTCATCAAGGTCGGCGAAGACGAATAAGTCTCCCCTTTGGTTTCCGCCTGAACTCCAAACAAAAAGAGGGAACGCTTCTTGTGCGTTCTCTCTTTTTCTCTGCCTCTCAGGTTCTAAAGAAATGCCGCTCGGTTTTGATCGGAAAAATTCTTCTTTTTGCCCGCTTTTCCTCTTGCAGTTCAAAAGAAAATGTGCTACAATGTGAAAACTGCAAGCCAATCCCCCTTGTTTGGATGGCAGCAAAAATATCTATGTGCCCGTAGCTCAGCTGGATAGAGTGTCAGACT